>JAYUMN010000347.1:0-4561 GCA_043762595.1 Frankiales bacterium | reverse complement strand
CGTCCCGCTCCGCCTCCAGTAGCCAGCAACCACCATCTACGAAACAGCAAACTCGCAGGTCAACGACCATCAAAGACGACCAAGATCACGGAACTTCGGCCTAGCAAGGCCCATCAGAACGCCCCGCGCAGGTGGTGCACAACCGGTGCGCGGTCGCCTTGTCGCACGATCGAGACGACGTCGAAGCGCAGGTCGTGGGCTCCCGGCGGGCGGTGCTCAACCAACCAGGCACAGGCCAGATGGCGGATGCGGCGGGCCTTGGCCTGGCCGACCGCCTCGGCCGGCATGCCGAAGCCGATGCCGCTGCGCGCTTTGACCTCCACGAAGACCAGCGCGGTCCCCTCCCGCGCGACGACATCGAGCTCACCGGCCCGGCAGCGCCAATTCCTGGCCAAGATCTCAAGCCCGGCTGCCTCGAGATGTTGGACGGCCAGGTCCTCGCCGTATCTCCCGAACGCGGCTGCCCGAGACGCCGCTTCATTGGCACCTGACCCACCACGGCGAGCCGCCGCGTCGTCGTCCGTCTGCACTTCGACCACCTCCGGCCGTGACGGTGCCGATTCGCGGGACGTCAGGACGAGGACGGACTCGATCTGTGGACAGTGAGAAGTTGTCCACAGATTGAGCGGCTCACTCCTGCGGCGTCCAAACGCCACGCACGCTGGAAGTCATCTCGGTGGTGGCCCGCTGCGGCGTCCTTCGAGGTAACCGGGACGCCGCGGGCGTCACCGGCAGAGGTGGAGGGGGTCGAGGTGTCGATAAGGCCAGTGGTCATCCTGGTGGCGGAGCCGTCATGGTCGGTACCGGGCGGTTCCTCGGGCGATCCCTGTGCGCCACGGGTCCGCTGCGCGGCGCCGTCATGGTCGGTGCCGAGAGGTTCCTCGGGCGAGCCCTGCGAGCCAGGGGTCCGCTCCGCGGAGCCGTCCTGGACCGCTACCTCGACAAACGACGATTCGTGGTCGGGTCGCCGGCCTCCCGCCAGGTGCGACGGGGCCCGAGGGTCGGCGGCTCCGATTCGCATCTCGTCAGGATCCAGGCCGCTCACCGGACCGAGCGCGTCGTCCGGGAAGGTGTGCCCCGGGGCAGGAGGCAACGGCTCGCCCTTTGTCTGGTTGGCCGCCGGAGCCCCGCCGCCAGTCCGGTCGGCGAGTCCGACAGTGCCGTCGCCCCCGTCAGCCGGGGTGCAACCGGCAGCGGGCCGCTCGCCGGTCGGCACGTCGTGGCCTGGCACGGGAGATGCCAGGCAGTCGGGCCTACCCGCCGAAGGCCCCGCGACTCCCGGGCAGCTCGAGGTCGGGCTTATCCAGCTTCTCGACGTTGACGTCTTTGAACGTCAGGACGCGCACCGTCTTGACAAAGCGCGCCGGGCGGTACATGTCCCATACCCAGGCGTCGGTGAGCGTGAGCTCGAACCACACCTCCCCATCGGCGGTGCGCGGCTGCACGTCCACGGCGTTGGCGAGGTAGAAGCGCCGCTCGGTCTCGACGACCCACTCGAACTGCCGCACGATGTCGCGGTACTCCCGGTAGAGCTGCAGCTCCATCTCGGTCTCGTACTTCTCGAGGTCTTCCGCGCTCATGCCGACACCGCGCTCATGCGAGGGCATCCTGCCGCAGAAACCTTCGCACGTTCACATAGGACAGCCGGTGCTGGCTGCACGGGCCGTGCTCGGCCAGCGAGGTCATGTGCTCCGGCGTGCTGTAGCCCTTGTGCCGGGCGAAGTCGTAGGCCGGCCAGCGGTCATGGAGCTCGGTCATCAGGCGATCCCGGGTGACCTTGGCAATGACCGATGCCGCCGCGACGCAGGCCGCCACCCGGTCGCCCTTCCACATCGCTAGGGTCGGCGCGGGCATGCCCGCGATCGCAAACCCGTCGGTCAGCACGTACGACGGGCAGGGGTCGAGCCGGGCGATGGCCTGCCGCATAGCGCGCACGTTCATCACGTGCAGGCCCAGCCGGTCGACCTCGCCCGGCTCGACGACGACGACCGACCAGGCCACGGCCCGGTCGACCACCTGTTCGTACGCCCACTCGCGGCCACGTTCGGTAAGCAGCTTGCTGTCCGCGAGACCGGGCACCTCCCCGCGCGTTCCAGCGGGCAGCACCACGGCGGCGACGACGAGCGGTCCCGCGCAGGCCCCCCGGCCGGCCTCGTCGGCGCCCGCCACGAGCGGGAAGCCGTGTCGCTGCAGAACACGTTCGAAGGCCCACAAACCGTGCTCGGCGCGTACGACGGGGCGCGGGGCGAGCAGCACGTCAGGCCACCCGATCCAGCAGCGCGGCCAGCCCATCGGGGTACACCGCGTCGCCAGAACTCGCCAGGTCGGCCCGGGTCCACCACCGGTGCTCGACGACGCTGCGCACCTCGAGCTCGGAGAACCCAGCCGTGTCGACCTCGTGCGCCTCGACCCGAAGCAAGAAGAACTCCTCGTCTTGGGCGTAGCGGGTGCCGTCGAAATCGAACTCGATGGCCCGCAGCAGGACCGGTTCACCGAGCTCGGACGCGGCCACCCGTAGCCCGGTTTCCTCAAACAGCTCCCGTGCGGCGCCTTCGGCCCGGCTCTCGCCGGGGTCGAGCCCGCCACCCGGGGTGAACCACCAGGTGCCTCGCTCGGGTGCTGCGGGGTCGCCTCCGCGAAACAGCAGCACCCGGTCGGCCGCGTCGATCAGCAGGACGCGCGATGCGGTGCGGGCAACGGGGTTCGGCATGGCGGGCCCAGCTTAGGGGCCGACCCAGGCACGGCGGCGCCGACGCAGCCCGCCGTTCGGCAACGCGCCGGCGGGCCCGAGGCCCCGCGGGGCGCCCTGCAGCAGGCCGCCGGCAAGCGCAGCGGTGAACGTGCGCGGCACAGAGAGGATGGTCGCCGCCCGTCCGTCAGCCCGATGTACGGGACAGCGGCTGGGCAGCCGGGTTCACGGCCGACGACGCGGCCCGTCGCGATCCGCCGGCGCGGTTTCGTGCGCCGCCCGACTCAGGCGATCAGCGCACGTCCGCTGCTCAGCGCAGGCCCCGCAGCCGGCAACGGTCAGGCGTTGGTGCGCGGAGCAACGGTCGCCGGCTTGACGTCCCGCTTCTCCTTGATCTTGGCTTTCTTGCCCCTCAACTCGCGCAGGTAATAGAGCTTGGCCCGGCGTACGTCACCGCGAGTGACGACCTTGATCTCCTCGATCACCGGCGTGTGCACCGGGAAGGTTCGCTCTACCCCAACGCCGAAACTGACCTTGCGGACCGTGAATGTCTCGCGGACGCCACCACCCTGACGCCGGATGACGACGCCCTGGAACTGCTGCACCCGGGAGCGATTGCCTTCGACGACCCGGACACCAACGCTGACGGTGTCGCCTGGCCGGAAGTCGGGCACGTCGCTGCGCAGCGAGGCGTTGTCGAGCTCATCCAGGGTGTGCATCGCGGGACCGCTTCCTTCATGCAGAGGGGTACGCCTGCGGCGCACACGAACAGAGGATGCGGGCGACCAGATGCCTGCAACAGCCCTCTATTCTGCCACACCGCGCGAGGGCGGGTCGAACCCCGCCGCCAGCAGCACCGCATCGTCGTGCTGGTCGAATGGTCCGTCCAGTAGGTCCGGCCGGAGTCGGGCGGTGCGGCGCAGCGCTTCGTCGCGTCGGTAACGGGCGATCGCAGCATGGTCGCCCGACAGCAGGACCGGCGGGACGTCATAGCCGCGCCAGCTGGCCGGTCGGGTGAAGGCCGGGCCCTCGAGCAGGCTGGCCGAAAATGAGTCGTCCCGGTGCGAGTCGACGTTGCCGAGCACGCCGGGCAGTAGCCTGGCGACCGCCTCGACGACGACGAGCACGGCGACCTCGCCCCCGGCCAGGACGTAGTCACCGAGCGAGATCTCGTCAACCACCATCGAGGTACGGGCGTGCTCGACGACCCGGAAATCGATGCCTTCGTAGCGTCCGCAGGCGAACGCGATCCACGGCTCGGCGGCGAGCTCGACGGCCATGGCCTGGGTGAACGGTCGCCCGGCCGGAGTCGGTACGACGAGCCGGGGTCGGGCAGCCGGACCGCCGAGCTTGACGACCCGGGCGAGCGCGCGCCCCCACGGCTCGGCTTTCATCACCATGCCCGGGCCCCCGCCGTACGGGCTGTCGTCGACGGTGCGGTGGATGTCGGCGGTCTCATCGCGCAGGTCGTGGACGCGCACCTCGAGCAGACCGCGCTCCTGCGCCTTGCCCAGCAGCGAGACGTCGAGCGCCCGCAGGTAGTCCGGGAAGATCGTGACGACGTCGACGAGCACGTCAGGCCTCGGCGGGCCCGAGCACGGTCGGCTCGGACAGGTCAAGCAGCCCTTCGGGCGGGTCGACGACCAGCCGGCCGCCGGGCAGATCCACCACCGGCACCATGGCCGCAACGAACGGCACGAGCACCTCGGCCGCCGCGACGGCAACGCCCTCGCGGCGTACGACGAGGACATCGCCGTGCGGCAGGTGCAGCACGTCACAGACCCGACCCAGCCGTGACCCGTCCGGCAACTCGGCGACCAGGCCGACCAGGTGATGGTCGAGAAAGACGTCCGGGTCGTCCGGGGCGGGCAG
>JAYUMN010000346.1:0-2928 GCA_043762595.1 Frankiales bacterium | reverse complement strand
TCGCCACGAAAGGCGAGCACCGAACGCACGACCCGCAGATAAACCTCCTGGGTGGTGTCCGCGGCATCGGCCGGGTCGCCGAGCAGCCGGCGGCACATTGCGTAGACGTCGGCGTAGCTCGCCGTGATGAGAGCGTCCATCGCCCCGGCCTCACCGAGCTGCACGGCGCGCACCAGGGCCGGGTCGACTTCCACGTCCCCCATCCTGCAGCCGGTAACCGAAGGCGATCCGGCGGGTCCAATCCAGTGAGCGGGACAGGTCGTCCCGCCACCTCACCAGTGGAGTGGTTGCCATGTACGCCTTCGTCGTCTTCCTCGGCCTCGCCCTCGGCCTCACGGTCGTCATGCAGGTCCTCGACGAGTTCGTGCCGGTACGCCTACCGGCCGCACTGACCCGCACGCTCGCCATCGCCATCGCCGCCGGGTTCGCCTGGGCGCTGGACTACTCGGTCTTCACCGCCTTCGGTCAGACCCTGCGTGCGTCCTGGATGGACCCGGTCGCGACTGGCCTCGTCCTGGTCGGTGGCGGCGAGTTCGTCCGCTCGGTGGTGCACGCGCTCGGTCACCGCGCTGGTGAACCGCCGGTGGAGGTCGCGCCAGCCACCCGGGTACGCGCCGCCTGACCCGATCAGCATGGCCGGTCCATCCCGACGGGCCGGCCATGCATGCGCCGCGGTTGTGCCCCGTCGTACGGTCAGGGGGTGAACATCGACCTGGACGAGATCACCCGCCGCCGCCAGCAGATCACTCGGGACCATCTGCATCCGGACCGCCCCCCGAGCTCGGCCAGGGGGCTGCACCACACCGCCCTGGTAAGCAGCGATGTCGAGCGGACGGTCCGTTTCTACCAGGACGTGCTCGGCTTTCCACTGACCGAGGTGATGGAGAACCGTGACTACGCCGGGTCGACGCACTTCTTCTTCGACATCGGCAACGGCAACGCGCTGGCCTTCTTCGACTTCCCCGGCCTGGACGTCGGGCCGTACGCCGAGGTGCTCGGCGGCCTGCACCACATCGCCATCTCGATCGAGCGACCTCAGTGGGAGGCGGCTCGGGCACGCCTCACCGACGCGGGCGTCGAGGTCATCGAGGAGAGCGGCGTCTCGCTGTACTTCCGCGACCCGGACGGCGCCCGGCTCGAGTTGCTGGCCGAGCCGCTCGGCCAGATGTACGGCGAACGCGTCGTCTAGTGCTTGTGGTCCGGCGATCCTGAGTGCTGGATGGCGTTCGGGTCGTCGGTGAAGCGCTTGCGGGAGATGACGACCTCTGCCTCGGCCTGGACGCGCCCGACCCACTCGGCGCCCTCGACGCTCTTGCCGGGCTCGAGATCCTTGTAGACCTCGAAGAAGTGCTGGATCTCCAACCGGTCGAACTCCGGCACGTGAAAGATGTCCTGCAGGTGCGACTGCCGCGGATCGGCCACTGGGACGCAGAGCAGCTTCTCGTCGGGGCCGGCCTCGTCGGTCATCCGAAACATCCCGATCGTGCGGCAGCGGATCTGGCAGCCGGGGAAGGTCGGTTCGTCGAGCAGCACCAGCGCGTCGAGCGGGTCGCCGTCGCCACCGAGGGTGTCCTCGACGAAGCCGTAGTCCGACGGGTAGCGGGTGCTGGTGAACAGCATCCGGTCCAGCCGGATCCGGCCGGAGGTGTGGTCGACCTCGTACTTGTTGCGCTGCCCCTTCGGGATCTCGATCGTGACGTCGAACTCCACAGGTCCTCACTCTCATGCTCGGGGCCGGTCCAATAGTGTCCCGTACGACGGAAGACCGGCGGCGGACAGGGCAGGTGTGCGCGGCGGACGCGGCGGGTGGTATCTCTCGGCGGCCGCGCTGGCCGTGGTCGTCGCCGGGCTCGCCGCCGTCGGGCTGGACGTCGGCCGGACGCCCTCGGCGCCCACCTCCCGGCCGACGCCGCCATCGACGCCCGCGTTGCGGCCGGTCCTCAGGCCGCTCTCCGCGACCGCCCCCGTCCCAACCGCGGCCGGGCTGCGGGGTGCGCTGGCGACGGTGCTGCGCGATCCGGCTCTCGGTTCGCAGCTCGCGGTCTCGGTTGTCGACGCGGCCACCGGTGCCCCCCTTTTCGAGTCGCGGGCCGCGGCCGGGGTGGTGCCGGCCTCGACCGCAAAGATCATCACTGCGCTGGCGGCCCTCACCGTCCTGCCGCACGACCGGCGGCTGACGACCCGGGTACTGGCTGGACCGGCGCCCGGTGACGTCGTCCTCGTCGGTGCCGGCGACCCCACGCTGGCCGGGGCGTACGCCGTGGGTGGCTACCCGAAGGCAGCCCGGCTGGTCGACCTTGCAGATGCTGTACGCCGGGCCAGGGGCGGCGTGGCCGTCACCCGGGTGCTGGTCGACGACACCCTGTTCACCGGCCCCCGGCTCGGCCCCGGCTGGAAGCCCACGTACGTCACGGGTGGCGATGTTGCGCCGGTCAGTGCCCTCGGGGTCGACGGTGGCCGGGCCAGCCGGGGCGACCACGTGCCGCGGGTCGAGGACCCGGCCCTTGACGCCGGCCGGCAGCTGGCCCGGCTGCTGGGGGGCCGGCCCGGCGTCGAACGTGGCCGGGCCGCCGTGGGCGCCGCACAGCTCGGCGCCGTCGCCGGGCCCACCGTTGCGCAACTGGTGGAGCTGGCCCTCACCCGCAGCGACAACGACCTGGCCGAGGCGCTCGGCCGGCAGATCGCCCTTGCCGCCGGCCAGCCGGCCAGTTTCGACGGCGAGACGACCGCGATCCGGACCGTCCTTGCCCGCCTGCAGGTGCCGCTGGACGACGTCCGCCTGCTGGACGCCAGCGGCCTGTCTCCGCAGGACCGGATCGCGCCGGCGGCCCTGAGCCGGCTGCTCGCCAAGGCCAGCAGCGACCCCCGCTACGGCGCGCTGCTGTCGGGCCTGCCGGTGGCCGGCTTCGACGGGACGCTCGCCGAGCG
>JAYUMN010000345.1:0-2332 GCA_043762595.1 Frankiales bacterium | reverse complement strand
GTCCGAATCAGGTCGTCGTAACCCCGATTCTCCCTACCTGACAGGGCATCTGCTGCTTCAACACACCGACGACCCCAGAACTACTGGCGGATCTCGGTCAGAAGGCGGGAGCTTCCGCTGCCTGTGCCCGTCGCGCGGGCGGCGGCACCATCCACTTCTTTCTGCTGATCCCCGCGCTCGGAACCGTGGTCACTATCTGGATGAGCCTGGACACGACCACGGTGCTGCTCACTCCCGTCGTGTTGACCCTCGCCGGTTCACTGCGCCTTCCTGCAGCGCCATTGACGTTGCTGGCCGTCTGGCTGACAAACACCGCAAGTGTTTTGATGCCGGTGTCCAACCTGACCAACCTGCTCGCCCTCCAGCGCGAACACCTGTCCGCGACGGCATTCGCGACCAGGATGGCCCTGTCGGAGCTCGTCAGGGTCGTGATCATGGTTGGTTGCCTCGCGGAAGTGTTCCGCCGCGACCTCACTGGCCGGTATGAGCAGACTGCGGCACGGCGGCCGACGGAGCGGGTGTTATTTAGCGTCTGTGCGCTTGCTCGCCCTCGCCCCGGGCGTCCTACTCGGAGCCCCACCGTGGGAGGTCGCCGGGCCCTGCGCGGGAGCTGCGGTCACTGCGTTCGGGCTGTGGGACCGGAGCTCCTTGTTATGGTCGACGTGGCCGTGGCGAATCGTGATCCTCACCGAGGGCCTGTTTCTCGCCGTGACCGCCTCGCCACCCACGGCCCCACCAACCTGATCACTACTGCTCAAGGAACATCCGTCGCCCGGACGGTCGCGGTCTCCATCTGTGGGGTGCACGGCAGCTGGTCCCACCGCCGCTGGCATTCAGCCAGCTGGGGCTTTGTAGCCCTGCGTTATCCGCTGTATTACGGCAACCGCAGCACCTCGTGCACATCGCGTTCGTCACGACCACCCCAAGCGACCTGACGATGCTGTTGGGCCCCTGACGCTCTTGGAGCCACTGGTCACCATGCTGTGCCTCGATCGGGCGCGCTTCCGGGGTGCTGTTCACCCCCGTGCTGAGTACCGGCGCAGCGCTGGGCCTGGCGCTTCGTGGGCTGTGGCTGTCGCGCTCGCCTGCGTCGCCGCAGCCCGCCCGCAGGTTCCACTGCCGAACCTTTGGCCCCTGCACGGGCCTGAGCGGTGAGCTCAGGCTGAGATGATGCGCACGCCGGTGTAGGAGACGACGGCGACAAGCAGCCAGGAGAGCAGTCCGAGGACGAGGGCCCGGCCGCCGGTGCGGCGAAGCACGGGCAGGTTGATTCCGGTGCCGAGGCCGAACAGAGCGGCTGCGAGAAGGATGCCTTGCAGGGTCTTGGCGCTGCTCAGCACCGATGCCGGAAGGAGCCCGGTGCTCGCGATCGCGATCGAGCCCAAGAAGCCGGCGACGAACAGCGGCAGCACAGGAGGACGACGGCCCTCATCGGGTGCAGCGCCGTTCTTGCGGTGTCTGGCGAGAGAGACGCTGGCGACGAGAGGGGCGAGCAGGATCACTCGGCTGAGCTTGACGACGACTGCGGAGGTGAGCGCGCCCGGGACGCGGCTGGCAGTGGCGACGGTCTGCCCGACGTCGTGAACGCTGGCTCCGACCCAGCTGCCGAAGGCTGAGGGGTCCAGGCTGAGGGGGCCACGCAGAGGCGGAAGCATCAGGATGGCCAGGCTCCCGCACAGGGTGACCAGAGCGACCGCAACGCCGGTGTCGGTTTCGTCGCCGCCCGCGACCTCCTCCATGGCTGCGACTGCGGACGCTCCGCAGATCGAAAAGCCGGTGGCGATCAGCAGGGAGCGGGCGGGCGGGACCCCGAGGGTTCGGCCAAGGAGCCTGGTGCCCATAAAGGTTATGGCCACGGTGACCAGCACCACTGCGAGGCCGCCGGCGCCGAGGTGCAGCAGCTGCGACAGGCCGAGCTGCAGCCCGAGCAGCACGACCGCGATCCGGAGCAGCCGGTGGGAGGCGACATGGGTCCCGGCGTGCAAACGTGGGTGGTGCAAGCGCGCGTTCGCCACCAGGACGCCGAGGGCGACGGCGACCGTCGAGGGGTTGATGGGCGGAATGGCATGCGAGACGGCGTACGCGGCTGCGGTGGCGAGCCCGGCTGCCGCCAGACCGGGTGCGGAGCCCTGCAGGTTGCGTCGCCAACTCGGCTCGCAGTCTGGGCGACACCGGCTGCCTCGGCCGTGGGGGTGTGATTGTGTCGCCTCGCGGGCCAGTGCGGTCATCAGGTGTTCCTCTCGTGTTGACCTCAGCCTGACTTCACCGGTGACGCGCCGGTAGGGGTTCTGCCCTGATGGACCCATAAGCCGCGCCTATGACCGGCAGTGTG
>JAYUMN010000344.1:0-2001 GCA_043762595.1 Frankiales bacterium | reverse complement strand
GACGATGAGCTGCACAGCGCGAAGGTCGACGCCGACATCGTCGGGGAACACGTCGACGGGCTCAGGGAACGCGCCGGGACAGCCGCGGTGGTTGCGTTCGTGCACGACATGGGACTGCCGGCCCCCGTGAAGCACCGTGGGGTCGTGCTGCTGCAGCGCGAACAGCTCCTGCCCTGGCTCACGGCCCTGCCACCGCGCCTGAGCCCGGACCAGGTCAGCTACATCGCCGCGGCGTTGCACGCGAAGTTCCCGCCGCGACTGCTACCCACCAGCTCAGGCGCGGGCGGCGCGGCTAGCTCGGTGCGTGCGTCGCCGACCGGCGTCAGGGTCGGCAGCCGCCGGCCGACATCTGCTGTGCCCGAACGGACCTGGGCATCGACACCCGACCGAGCCACGACCGCCGGGCAGCGCAAAAGGGACCGGGAACGGGACAAGGCCCGCCGGGCGCTGAAGAACGTGGTGGTCAGGTTCGCGGTCGTGGCTGCCGTCGCGCCGTTCGCACCGTGGATCGTCACCCACATGGTCAGTGCCGTGACCCCGACGATTATCAGCCACCTGATGCCCGCCGTCATCAGACCGACCGCGCCGGCCACCTTGAGCCTGACCCGCTTTGACGGACATCCACCATCTGGGGCTTTGCCCTCGAGAGGATGTCGGTATGGCAGACAAGGGGCGGAAGGCACCCCGGTCGAGGCGTTCGTTCACGCCGGAGTTCAAGGCTGAGATCGTCGGGCTGTGTCAGCTCGGTGATCGGTCGGTCGGGCAGGTTGCTCGGGACTTCGATTTGACCGAGACCGCGGTCCGGGAGTGGGTCAAACAAGATCAGCTCGATAAGGGCAGCCGCACGGACGGGCTGACCAGCGACGAGCGGGAGGAATTCGGGCGGCTACGTCGGGAGAACCGCCGGTTGCAGGGCGATGTTGATCTGCTCAAGCGGGCCACAGCTTTCTTCGCGAAGGAGACCCGATGACGGTGTACCCGTTCGTCGAGGCGGAGAAGGCAGCAGGGCACAACGTCAGCCGGGCGTGTGAATTGCTTGAGGTCTCCAGGTCCGCCTACTACTGCCAGCGCGACACGACCCCCTCAGGGCGGGACCTCCAAGAGGTGGAGCTGGCGGCCGCGATCGTGCGGCTGCACGAGGCCTCCAAGGGCGTCTACGGGGCCCCGAAGATCCATGACGCGTTGCAGGACGAAGGCCGCCGGCATGGCCGTAAGCGGATCGCCAGGCTGATGCGGGAGCAGGGCCTGTGTGGCAGCACCCCGAAGCGGTTCAAGACCACCACGGTCCCGGACCCCGCAGCAGCGCGCCGAGCGGATTTGATCAAACGGGACTTCACCGTCGACGCGAGCAAGGTCAACACCCGCTGGTGCGGGGACATCACCTACATCCCGACCTGGCAGGGATGGCTGTACCTGGCGACCGTGATCGACATCGCTAGCCGCCGCGTGGTCGGGTTCGCGATGGCCGATCACATGCGCACCGAACTCGTCAGTGACGCGCTCAACAACGCCCTCGCGGCCCGCGATCCGGAGCCCGACGTGATCTTCCACAGCGACCGGGGAAGTCAGTACACCAGCAATGACTTCGCCTGCCTGGCAGCCGACCACGGCGTCCGTCTATCAGTCGGGAGGACCGGGTCGTGCTGGGACAACGCCCTCGCCGAGAGCTGGTTCGGCAGCCTCAAGACCGAATGCCTGAACCGGCAGACCTGGGCCACCCAGACGGCCGCCCGGGCCGCTGTCGTGAGCTACATCAGCTGGTTCAACAGCACCCGCAAGCACTACACGCTCGGCTACCTCACACCCAACCAGTACGAACAGCAAGTACGTTCCACGTCACGAGCTCTGAAGGCCGCCGCCTGACGAGTCATCAACCCTGTCCGTCCAAGCGGGGCAAGCTCAGTTCCTCTCGTGTTGACCTCAGCCTGACTTCACCGGTGACGCGCCGGTAGGGGTTCTGCCCTGATGGACCCATAAGCCGCGCCTATGACCGGCAGTGTG
>JAYUMN010000343.1:0-1857 GCA_043762595.1 Frankiales bacterium | reverse complement strand
GTCGAAGCGCACATTGCCGGTCTTGTCCTTCACCAGCTCGAGCGCCCAGAAGAAACCTGCGCCGCGGACATCGGCGACCATCGGTAGGTCGCGCAGTTTGTCCAGGGTCGCCTGCAGCGCCGGCTCGTTGGTGCGGACGTGCTGCAGCAGGCCCTCGCGTTCGAAAACCTCCAGGTTCGCCAGCGCGACGGCACAGGAGACGGGGTGGCCGCCGAACGTCACGCCGTGCGCGAAAGCCGTCGTGCCCTGCTGGAACGGCTCAACGAGCCGGTCGCTGACCAGGAGGCCACCCAGCGGTGCATACCCGCTGGTCACGCCCTTGGCGAAGGTGATCATGTCCGGCTGGTAGCCGTAGCGCCCGGCGCCGAACCACTCCCCCAGCCGGCCGAACGCGCAGATGACCTCGTCCGAAACGAGCAGGACGCCGTGCCGATCGCAGATCTCGCGCAGCCGCGCGAAGTAGCCCGGCGGCGGTGGGATGCTGCCGCCGGCGTTCTGGACGGGCTCGACGAAGACCGCGGCGACGCTGTCGGGGCCCTCCATGAGAATCGCCCGCTCAACCTGGTCGGCGGCCCACTGTCCATGCGCCTGCGCGTCGTCGGCGTGCTCGACCGCGCGGAAGAAGTGCGCGTTCGGGACCTTGACCGCGCCCGGGACCATCGGCTCGAACGGTGCCTTCATGGCCGGCACGCCGGTGAGCGACAGCGCGCCCATCGTGACGCCGTGGTAGGCCCACTGCCGGCTGATCACCTTGTAGCGGCCGGGCTGGCCGACCAGTTTGAAGTACTGCCGCGCCAGCTTGTACGCCGCCTCGACCGCCTCGCTGCCGCCGGTGGTGAAAAAGACCCGGTTGAGGTCACTGGGGGCGCGGTCGGCCAGCCGCTCGGCGAGTTCGATCGCACTGGGGTGGCCGAAGCCCCAGATCGGGAAGTAGCCCAAATCGTTGGACTGTTTCGCGGCAGCAGTGGCCATCTCCTGCCGCCCGTGGCCAATCTGCGTGACGAACAAGCTCGACAGGGCGTCCAGGTAGCGCCGCCCGCGGGAGTCGTACACGCAGGAGCCTTCACCACGCACGATGACTGGCAGCTCGTGCTCCTGGTAGCTGCCGAGTCGGGAAAAGTGCGGCCACAGGTGCCGGCGGGCCGAGTCCTGAAGACGGTCGTGGTTGTTCATGCCGGGCTCCCGAGTCGTCGTCGAGCCCACACCTTTGCGTGGGCGCTCACCGAGCACAACAGACAAGCTGTTTGGCTCGACGCCCCAGCCAATACAGGTTGCCTGCTCCCGCAAGATCGCTGGCCAACAGCCCGAGCACGACGTTCTCGACCAGCATCGTCGTACCGCCGCGGGCGACGCTGCTCGACCTCGCTGCTCACCCGCAACGTCGGTCCGGGCGCTGATACCCGTCACGGCCCTGCCGGCGGCCACGGGGACGTCGACGACAGGTCCGGAGGGGCGCAGGAGCCGACATTGCTCGTGCGCAGCCCGAGCCGGACAAGGGCCTCGGCCAGGACAGCCCCGGTCGCCACGGGATCAACAACGGGGACGCCGATGCCCGGGCACCGAGTTCCTCCGACGCCAGGTCCACTGTCAGGCTCTCGAACGGCCTCGGGTCCAGGACCGGCTCGCCGTGGACCCAGAACCGCCTGACTCCGCCGTCCGGGGTGACCCACAGCCGAAGGTGGGTGCACCGACGCAGGTCGGCGACTGTCAGGACGTTGTGGTTGTCAGCGACGAGCTGGCTGTCGCCGAGCACCTGCTCCCAGCCTCCGGGTTCACTCCCCTCGGGGACGGCGCACGCCTCCAGCCGACACGGCACGGGGGCGTTGCCGCTGAAGGAGGTCGCGTCGACGTCGACCG
>JAYUMN010000342.1:0-1897 GCA_043762595.1 Frankiales bacterium | reverse complement strand
GGGCCAGGAGCGGCGTAGCCCGGCGTAGTCGCTGCAGCGCGGTAGCAGCGGCGCGATCCACTGCGACCACCCGGCACGAGCGGTCGCGGCGGTCAGGGTGGAGCCGAATCTCATGCGATGTCTTTGTCCAGAGCACTCGTATCGTCCTCGAGTTGGGCGAGCAGTACCTGGCCCTGTCGCAGGTTGTTGCCGATCAGCCGCCTGGCCCCGGCCAGCAACTCTGCGGTCAACGGGTCGCGCAACGCACACACCACGGTGCTCCTGACCCTCCAGCTGTCGACGATCCCCGCCCGGCGAAGCACGCTGACCTGTTGGGACAGATGCGAAAGCTCGAGCCCGGTCTCATTCGCGAGCTCACCGATCGTGTGCTCGGCCTCCGCCAGCAGCTCGAGCACCCTGATCCGGACCGGATGAGCCAGCGCCTTGAACAACTCGGCCTTGGCTTCGGCGAGTGGTCGACCGGCGGAAAAAGGCACAAGCCAGGATCTGACGACATGACGACTTTGTCAAGTCATGACTTGACTCTGGGGCGATGCCAGCGCACGAACATGCGGCGCCGGGACGGATCCGGCAGGGTGACGCCGGTGACCACCCGCCGATGGCTGTTCGCCGATCAGCTCGGCCCGCAGTTCCTGGACACCCCGGACCAGCCGGCACTCCTGGTCGAGTCCCGGGCGGTCTTCCGACGGCGTCCCTTCCACCGGGCCAAGGCGCACCTGCTGCTGTCCGCCCTGCGACATCGCGCTGCCGAGCTCGGCGACCAGGCGATCTTTCTACAGGTCGACACCTACGACGAGGCGCTCGACCAGATCGACCAGCCCCTGTCGGTCGTGCAGCCCACGTCGTACGCCGCGGACGCCTTCGTGCGGGCACGCGGGCTCGAGGTGGTGCCCGACGGGCGCGGGTTCGCGACGACGCGGCAGGACTTCGCCGGCTGGGTCAACGGCCGCAAGCGCCTGCTCATGGAGGACTTCTACCGCTGGCAACGTGCGCGGTTCGAGCTGCTGATGGATGGTGACGAACCGACCGGTGGCCGTTGGAACCTCGACCACGACAACCGCGAACCGCCGCCGAAGCGGGCCACCCTGGGCCTGCCCGAACCCTGGTGGCCGACCGAGGACGACCTCGACGCGCAGGTCCGCGAGGACCTCGACCGCTGGCAGCGTGACGGGCTCGCGCACTTCGTCGGGGATGACGGGCCACGCTGGGCACCGGCGACGGCCACCGAGGCGCAGGCCGCACTCAGCCACTTCATCGAGCACCGGCTCGCCGATTTCGGACCGACCGAGGACGCCATGCTCGCGGCGGATCCCTGGATGGCGCACAGCGCCCTGTCACCGGCGCTCAACCTCGGGCTGCTCCACCCGCTGACGTGCGTGCACGCCGCCGAACAGGCCTACCGGCGTGGCCTCGCACCGCTGAACAGTGTCGAGGGCTACATCCGGCAGGTGATCGGCTGGCGGGAGTACATCTGGTCGCTGTACTGGCATGTGCCACCGGACTACCGACAGCGCAACGCGCTCGACGCGACCCGGGACCTGCCCGGCTGGTTCCAGGAGCTGGATGCCCGGGGCGAGGTCACCGCCAACTGCCTGGCCTCCGTCCTGCGAGACATCCGGACCAGAGGCTGGGTCCACCACATCCCGCGGCTGATGATCCTCGGCAACTACGCCCTGCAGCGCGGCTGGGACCCGGCCCAGGTGACCGCCTGGTTCAACGAGGTCTTCGTCGACGGCTACGACTGGGTCATGCTCACCAACGTCACCGGCATGAGCCTGCACGCCGACGGCGGTCTGGTGGCGACCAAGCCGTATGCGAGCGGTGGCGCCTACATCAACCGAATGAGCAACTACTGCGGCAGCTGCGCGTACGACCCGAAGGTGCGGGTCGGGCCGAC
>JAYUMN010000341.1:0-4138 GCA_043762595.1 Frankiales bacterium | reverse complement strand
CCGACGGCAGGTCGTAGAGCCGGGCGCTCTCGGCGAGCACCGGGGTGTCTGTCGAGCCGGGGCTGATCGCGTTGGCGGTGACTCCAGTCCCCCCCAGCTCGACGGCAAGGGCCCGCACCAGACCGGTCAGCCCGGCCTTGGCCGCGCAGTAGGCGGCCAGCATCGGCAGTCCCTTGGAAGCAGCCGCCGAGGCGACCGCGAGAAAGCGCCCAGAGCGCGGTTCGGGTCGGCGGAGCAGCGCCGGCACCGACGTACGGGCGAGCACGAGCACGCTGAGTAGATCGACCTCGATGACCGCTTGGACCTGCTCCGCGGGCTGCTCCCACAAGGGCACGCCACCGGCGACCACGCCGGCCACGGCCAGCGCGGCATCGAGCCCGCCGAAACGCTGCTCGGCGAGCGCGACGGCCCGACCGACGGCCTGCTCATCGCAGGCGTCCCCGACAAAGGCGAGCGCCCGACCGGGGGCATGCGCGACGACGGCGTCGAGCTCGGCCCGGGTGCCCAGGGGATAGGGCAGCCGCGGGTCGTCGGCGCAGCGGTCCAGCGCAAGGACCGACCAGCCCTCGTCCAGCAGCATTCGCACGGTCGCGGCACCGATCCCGCGCGCCGCCCCGGTGACCAGCGCGACGCGGCTCACCCGGGCCACCCGTCCAACCAGCCGCTCAGGTCGTCGGCTGCCAGCTCCAGCAATGACCGGCCGTACGCCGCGCCGGCGCCAGCCGGATCGCCGAGCACACCGTTGGCGCTGACCGCGAGCACGCCGGAGCGGCGCAACTCGGGTAGCAACGAAGCAAGCGTGGCGGTGGCGCCCGCCTCCGCGCGTTCGGTGTGCACCCGGCCGGGGTCCAGGGCGAGCTGAATCGAGGTCTCCGTGTGCCCTGCATGGGCGTCCCCTCGCCACCGCGGCGACCAGGTTCGGACGTCTCGGCCCTCGGTGCGCAGCAGCCGGACCGCCCGGGAAAGGGGCTCGGCGTTACCGCCGTGACCGGACAGCAGCAGCACCCGCCGGAAGGTCGCGGTCGCTGACCGGACCAGCTCGACGACCACGTGTTCCAGCGCCGCCTGACCGATCGACAGCGTGCCTGCGAAGCCGGCGTGCTCACCGCTCGCGCCGTACGGCAACGCTGGGGCGACGACGACGTCCGACCTCGCCTCGGCGACCGCATTGGCGATCGCCCGCGCCACGTCGGTGTCAGTGGACAACGGCAGGTGCGGCCCGTGCTGCTCGGTGGACCCGACCGGCACCACCAGCACCTGCAGACCCCGCTGGCCCGCCTCCGGCCAGGTGAGGTCACCGAGCCGGCGCCGCGCTACCGGCCGGCTCAGCTGACAGCCGGTTCGGCCGCGACACCGAGCCTGCGCTCGAAGCCGGCCGGGATGAGCAGGTCGTCGCGGGTCAAATCGCGGATCGCCGACTTGCCGATGCCCAGCAGACCCGAGTCGATCCCGCTGCGCAAGATGTCAAGGACGTTCTCCACCCCGGCCTGGCCGTTGGCCGCGAGACCCCACAGGTAGGCGCGGCCGATCATCACGCACTTCGCCCCGAGCGCCACCGCCTTGACGACATCGCTCCCCCGGCGGATCCCGCCGTCGAGCAGTACATCGACCTGGTGGCCCACCGCGTCGGCGACCACCGGCAGGGCCCGCACCGACGCAGGTGTGCCGTCGAGGTTGTTGCCGCCGTGGTTGGAGACCGAGATCGCGTTGAAGCCGGCGTCGACAGCTTTCTTTGCATCGTCGACGCGCATCACGCCCTTGAGCATCAGCGGGCCGTCGTAGTGCGCCCGCAGCCAGGCCAGGTCCTCCCAGGTCGGCAGCGCCGTCTGCATCCACTCGCCGTAGGCCCCGAAGAATGTCGGGGCCGGCTGACCCGGCAGAGCCATGTTCGGCGTCGTGAGGTCTGGCAGGGCGCCGCTGCGGGCCCACATCAGCGCCCATTTCGGCCGCCGCAACACCTCCGGGGCGAACTTGACCATGGTGGCGAGATCGAGTTTCTCCGGGATGCTCGGGCTGCCCCAGTCGCGGCCCTGGGAGAACGACCAGTCCAGGGTGACGATGATGCCAGCCGCACCTGCTGCCCGGGCCCGCTCGACGCGGCCCAGGATGACCTCCTTGGATCCCGACCAGTAGAGCTGAAAGAACGTCTTGGGATTGACCGCGACGACCTCTTCCACGGACTTGCTCGCAAACGACGACAGCCCCATCGCGGTGCCGCGGGCCGCCGCGGCCCGGCCGATGGCGACCTCCCCGTCGGGATGCACGGCCTGTACCCCCGTTGGTGAGATCATCACCGGCAGGTCCAGCTGCAGCCCCATCACCGTCGTGGACAGGTCGCGCTGCGGCGCGAGGTTGGCGACGTGCGGGGCGAAGCCGAGCTCGCTGTAGGCCTCGATGTTGTCCTCGAGGGTCTTGCCGCGCTCTGAACCAGCGACGAGCGCCATGTAGACCGAGGACGGCAGCGCCTTCTTCGCCCGTCGTTGCGCCTCGGCGACGGTCTCGAACCAGTCGTTGGCCATGGGTTCCTCTCGGGACAGGGGCAGGGGGCTGGCTAGCGGGTGAGACCGACGAGAGGGTTCTCGTCGCAGGCCTTGTCGGGGCGTCGGGTTGAGAGCTGCACCGGCACCGGGCCGCCGCGGACGCCGCCTTTATGCGAGTGGTCCAGTGACGGCTTCGGCGCAGCGCCGGGGGTCACCTTGGACAGCGCCAGCTCCCCGTAGCCCTTGACGCACTCAGGGTCGGGGCCGTCCAGCGGCAGGCCGGTGAAGAACTTGGCCGCCATGCAGCCACCGCGGCACGCGTCGTACTCACTGCAGCTCTTGCAGGTGCCGCCGGTCTGCGGCTCACGTAGCTCCAGAAACAGCTCCGAGGACCGCCAGACCTGCGCGAAGCCGCCCACGCCGCGGACGTTGCCGGCAAGGAACTGGTCGTGGATCGCGAACGGGCAGGCGTAGACGTCACCGACCGGATCGATCAGGCAGACAACGCGGCCGGCGCCGCACAGGTTGAGGCCCGGCAGCGACTCGCCGTACGCCGCCAGATGGAAAAACGAGTCGCCGGTCAGCACCCCCTCGCCGTGCCGGACGAGCCAGTCGTAGAGCTCGCGTTGCTGGGCCTGGGTCGGGTGCAGGTCGTCCCAGACGTCCGCGCCACGCCCCGAGGGCCGCAGCCGAGTGAGGCGCAGCTGGGCACCGAACCGGTCGGCGATGGCCTTGAACGCATCGAGCTGGCCGATGTTGTAGCGGGTGCAGACGACCGACAACTTCGCCTGCACGCCGACGTCGGACAGGTGCTGCAGCGCGCGTACGGCGACGTCGTAAGAGCCCTCGCCGCGCACCGCGTCGTTGACCTCTGCGGTCGCGCCGTCGATCGAGATCTGGACGTCCACATAGGAGTTTGCGGCGATCCGGCGGGCGGCCTCGGCGTCGATTTTGATGCCGTTGGTGGAGAACTTCACGCCGACGTCATGGGAGGTGGCGTAGTCGAGCAGCTCCCAGAAGTCTGGCCGCACCGTCGGCTCACCACCACCGATGTTGACGTAGAAGACCTGCATCCGCTGCAGCTCGTCGATGACCGCCTTGGCCTCGGCGGTGCTCAGCTCGCGCGGATCGCGCCGGCCGGAGCTGGACAGGCAGTGCGAACAGGCCAGGTTGCAGGCGTAGGTCAGCTCCCAGGTCAGGCAGATGGGTGCATCGAGGCCGAGCGCGAAGTGCTCGACCAGGGGGACGGCAGTAGTCACAGGCGCTCCTGCAGCATGTCGGTGTCGGCGAGTTGTGCCAGGGCGAGCGCGTACGTCGGCAACTCGTGGGTCTCGAGCCCGGCGGCAAGACACGCCTGGCGGGCGGTCGGACAATCGGGCAGTCGCTGCACCACGTCGAGCAGCCGCCGGTCCTTGAGGAAGGAGAGACGACGAGTGCCGAAGTGATAGAGCAGGGCCCCAAAGGACTCCGGCCGGATCGAGACCCGCGGGCTGACTTCCCACGCCCGGTCGAGGACGCTGGCGGGTGTGGTCATGCCCGGCTCGCTAGTAGACGCCGCACATGCCGTCGATCGACACGTCCTCGACGAGCAGCTCCTGCTCAGCGACCTCGGGAGCAGCGGGTTCCTCCACGGTGGTGGCGGTTTGCTCCTCGGCGGC
>JAYUMN010000340.1:0-1776 GCA_043762595.1 Frankiales bacterium | reverse complement strand
CGGCAGCGGCACCGGTCAGTGTGTTGCGGCACGGTGCCCACCCGACGGGCGGCGCTGTCGAAGACCGGCCCGCCCTCGCGTGCCCACCCTCTAACCTAGCTGCTTTGTCGTGAAGGTTCGCGACCCGAAAGGTTGCTCGAAGGTCTCGTCAGCGGGGCGTCATCAACGTCGAAGGTGGGACTGCTGTTGTTGCCGGCATGACGTCGATAACTCGTTCCGTACCGGTCCCGTTGCTTGGTGGGCTGCGGCTCGCTGTGACGGTCGTGTTGGGTTTGGCGGTGGTGGGTGCGGTCCTTTCAAGCCATGCCCTGAGCCGCGGTGCCGCTCCGGCAGTGCCAATCGCGGTGGGACGGGGCCCCTTCTTGGTCGGGCAAACGATTCGCACGAGTTGGGGTTACTTGGCCGCGGAGTCCGTCCAGTCGGTAGCGGGAGTCAGCAACGCCGACCTCGGGCACGCCGCCGGTGCAGGCGGAAACGTCCACGATCTCGTCACGCAGGGCCAGCAGGAGCTGCAGGTGACGGTGGCCTTGACGAGCGCGCAACAGCGCCGTTTGGTCTCCTACGCGCCGAGTGAGTTTCGGCTCAGGGTAGGGACCGCGAAGACCACCATTGCCGCCCGCCTCGCGACGCTGCTCCGCGGTCAGTTGCAGCCGCTTGCTGTCGTTGAGGGCCATCTCGGCTTTTTGGTGCCGTCGGGTGGCGGGCAACTGCGGCTGGAGTACGCCGACCCGGGGCGACCGCAGCCGTTCGTCATCGACCTGGGTCGGGTCGCGCCGCTACCGAGCGTGGCGGACGACCACAGCAAGCACTGAACGGCTACCGCACAACGTCCACGCCATCCCACTCGCGCTCCGCTGGAGAAGACATGAACAATCTGCAGTCCACCTTGGCACGTCCCCGGCGCACCGCACTGTCAGTGGCGACGCCGAGCGGGCTGGCCGTGGCCTACGCCGGGCAGTTCTGGCTCACCCTGCTGGGCGGTGCCACAGGCGGTCAGCTGAGCGCCGGCGAGCTGGTGAGGTCCTGGTTGTGGGCGGGCACGGTGGACCTGCCGGTGTCGGTGCTGGCGCTCTGGGCGGCCGTGCTGGTGTGGCGGCGCGCGACCCGCGCGGCCCGGCCGGCGCTGACGCACCGCCTCGACATCCTCACGCTGGCGTCGTGTCTCGCCCTGGCCGGGGCCGTTGCCGTGGCCTTCGGAGGTGCGCTGCTGCGAGCGGCACTGGGGTTGACGTCGCCGATCGGCGCAGCGCAACCGGCGGCGTGGTCGACGGATTTCGCGGTGGCGTTGGTCGGTGCGCTGCCAATCGCGGCGATCGTCTCGGGCTGGCTGCTGCAGGACGCGTGCCGGCCACGGCCGCTCCGCAGGGTCCGGGGCCGTCAACTGCTGGCCGCGGGGGCGGCGATGACGATGGCGATGACGATGGCTGGGACGCCCGCGTTGGCCAGCGGTGGCAGTGACGGCGGGGGTGGTGGTGCCTCTGGCTTGCCGGTACCGACCGCCACCGACCCGGGTCAGCCATGCCCGGCCGGGTCGCCGCAGAAGTCCTTCGCTATCAGCGCGATCGACGTTGACATGCCGGTCAACCGGTTTGGGGATCATGACCCGGCTGGCAAGATGTATGTCCTGACCCACGTCAGTAACGACCAGACGGCGGCGGGCGGCCAGGACACCGGGCTGTTGTCGGCGGTGCGCGCACAAGAGGCGAACCGCCGGGTCTCGGTCGGGCTGGCTGGTGATGACCCGATCCAGCCGCTGGCGGTGCGGGCGAACGAGGG
>JAYUMN010000339.1:0-1584 GCA_043762595.1 Frankiales bacterium | reverse complement strand
ACGAAGCCTTCCACGAACACGAGGTCGATCGGGCCGTCGCCCACGACCTGATAGGCAACGTCGACGTCACCGCTCCGTGCGAACCGGACCCGGGGGATCACGGCGTCAGGGTGGGCGACTGGTGGCTCGGCGTCAACGCCGCTTCGATCGTGCCGTAGCACCGTGGGCGCGCGGGGGAGCAGATGCCGCCGCCCGTGGCGACTTGACCCAACACTATGCGCGGCGGTCTCAAGCGGTGAACGCACCACCTTGTCGAACGGGCTGAGACTGCTCGTGATCGAAGGGGTGGTGATGATGACCGGGTCCTTGTTGACAGCGCAGGAGAAGGCGGAGATCTGGCGGCGATACGGCGAGGGTGAGTCGCTGCGGTCGATGACTCGGAACGTCGGACGCTCGATGGACGCGCTGCGGCTGCTCGTGGCGGCGACCGGCGGGCGCCCACCGCGGGTTTCGCGTCGGTCCACGCTGCAACTGGCGCCAGCGGAGCGGGAGGAGATCTCCCGTGGGGTCGTCGCCAGGGAGTCCTGTCGGCTGATCGCGCGGCGCATCGGGCGCGCCGGGTCGACCGTGTCTCGGGAGATCGCTCGGAACGGGGGCCGCCGCCACTACCGTGCTTGCCTGGCAGAGCAGGCAGCCTGGAGAAGGGCCCGCCGTCCCAAAGCTGCGAAACTCCTCACCTGCTCGCGGTTGCGGCAGGTGGTCGAAGCCAAGCTCGCGTCACGCTGGTCGCCCCAGCAGATCGCGGGCTGGCTCAGGCGAGCGTATCCCGACGATCGGGAGCTGCGGGTGTCGCACGAAACGATCTACACGTCGTTGTTCGTGCAGCCGCGGGGCGCGCTGCGCAAGGAGCTGACCCGCTACCTGCGCTCGCGCCGCATGGTCCGTCGGCCACGTGCCGCGCGAGCGGCCAATGGCCAGGGCCAGCTGCGGAACGCGGTCAACATCAGCGCCCGTCCCGCCGAGGCTGCCGACCGCGCTGTGCCCGGACACTGGGAAGGCGACCTTCTGCTCGGCAGCGCCAACAGCGCGCTGGCGACGCTGGTGGAACGGAGCAGTCGCTTCACCGTCCTGGTCGGACTCCCCGACGGTCGGAGCTCTGAGCCGGTGCTCAGGGCGCTGAGCGAACGCATCGTGACGCTGCCCGAACAGTTGGTCCGGTCGTTGACCTGGGACCAGGGCAAAGAGATGGCGCAGCACGCGCAATTCACGATCGACACCGGCCTGCAGATCTACATCTGCGACCCGCGCAGCCCGTGGCAGCGAGGCACGAACGAGAACACCAACGGGCTGCTTCGCCAGTATTTCCCGAAGGGCAGCGACCTGGCCGCGGTCACCCAGGACGGGCTGGACGCCGTCGCCGCGGAGCTCAACGGCCGGCCTCGACAAACCCTCGGCTGGCGGTCACCCTCTGAGAAGTTCGCCGAGGCTGTTGCGACGATCGCTTGAGACCGCCCGCCATCGTGTTCGGGGCCCAGATCGCAACCTGGGCCTGCCGAGCGACGACGCGCCGCCCGCGGCAAGGCGGCGCTCCATCAGACGGGCACGAAATACGGGCCGGTGTCTGAGGGCTCCGCATTCGCCCAC
>JAYUMN010000338.1:0-7852 GCA_043762595.1 Frankiales bacterium | reverse complement strand
GGCTGCCGCCCGCGTCCGGGCCATGATCCACGGAAGGTTGGGCACCCAGATGATCTTTGCGGAGGTCCCCGAACTTCCGTGGATCACCCGAGAGTGGGGGCGACGGCGGGACCGGCGGGGCGGGGCGAGTGTGTGCCGTCAGTGGGCGCGGCGGCCGCGGCGGGCCCGCAGGTAGTCGCTCACGACGTACTCGCCGAGCCGCGAGGGGTCGGTCGCAAAGACCCGCCCACCGTTGCGAGCCGCGAGGTGCTCGACGAAGTCGACCAGCCGGGGCTCGTCGTCCAGCATGAACACGTTGATCGTCGCGCCGCGGCGGGTGACCCGCTCGACCTCGGCCATCGTCAGCTCGAGGGTCTCGGGCATCGGCGGCCAGCAAAACTCGGCCCAACCGTCGCGGGTGAGGTGCGCGGTGGGTTCGCCGTCGGTGACGACGAGCACGACCGGCTCGGCGTCCGGGTGCTTGCCGAGGAACCGCCCGGCCAGCATCAGCGCGTGCTGCAGGTTGGTGCCCTGCACCCGCTGGGCTTCGAGCCCGGCAAGTTGCTCGACCTTCAGCACCTGCGCGTAGTCGCTGAATCCGATCACCTCGATCGCGTCCTGCGGGTACTTCGTCGAGACGAGCGAGTGCAACGCCAGCGCCGTCTGCTTGGCCGCCCCCCAGGTGCCGCGCAGCTCCATCGAGAACGATAGGTCGACCAGCAGCGCGACGGCTGCGCTGGTGCGACGCTCGGTCTCGACCACCTCGAAGTCCTCGACGTGCAGCTGCAGCGGGCCCGAACCGCCTCGCTGCACGGCGTTGCGCACGGTGCGCACCACGTCCAGCGGCTGCTCGTCGCCGAACTCCCAGGCGCGCGAGCTGCCGGTGACGTCCCCGGCCGCGCCGGCATCTTGTACGTCGTGTCCGCCGCGGCCGCGGCTGACCAGGTCGGCGAAGACCTTGCGCAGGGCGGTGGCACCGAGACGGCGTACGGCGCGGGGGCTGAGCTCGAGGCGACCGTGCGCATCCCGGGTGAAGTAGCCCTGTTCGTGCAGCTCCCGCTCGATCCGCCGCAGGGCTGCGATGTCGTCGACCGCACCGCGACCGAGCGCGCGCTGGACGGCGGCCTCGTCGATGTCGTCGAGCGAGGCGCCCGGGTAGTCCTGGCCGAGTGCGGCTTCGAGGTCGTCGAGGTCGGCGAGCTCCTCCAGCGCCGTGGTGGCGTCGCCCATTCCCATCCCCTGTTCACCGCGCATCCGCTCCTTGCCGCCCCAGGGCAGGTCCGGCCGGGCGTTGCGCAGGGCGTCGCCGAGCTGCGACATCTGGGCAGCCATGTCGAGGTCCATGGCGCCGTCCATCAGCTCGCCGAGCTCCTGCCGCTGCTGCGGCGAGAGCGAATCCATCAGCTTCTGCTGGGCCGCGGCGCGTCGCGCGAGGTCGTCGACGAGCTCCTCGAGATTGGCCGGCTGCGACGGGAAGAACTCACCGTGCTCAGCCATGAACTGCTCGAACTGCTCCTGTGTGTGCTGTCCCTTGGCGTCGGCCTCGAGCATCGCGTTGAGGTCGGCGAGCATGTCTTTGACCTTGGCCATGTCCTGCGGCGTCGCACCCTCGAGCGCCTGCTTCATCCCCTTGAACTGGCTGTCCAGGACCTCGCGGCGCAGCAGGTCCTCGATCTGCTCGTACGCCGCCCGCGCCTCGGGGCTCCGCCACTCATACGGCTTCAGGGCCTGTACGGCGCGGGCGGTGTCCCGGGGCAGCGTGTCGAGCTCGAGCTCGGCCATCCTGGCCGCATCGGACGGGTCCGGGAACAGAGTGGACTTCTCCAGCTCGACGGCCTGCTCGAGCAGGGCCTTGACCTCCTGCAGCGTGCCGTCGAGCTGGCCCCGGTTGCGGGCCTCGCGCTGCGCCTTGGCGACTTTGCGGCGCAGGTCATCGAGGCCCCGCATGCCGTCGGCGCCCTTGCGCAGCAGATCGCGCAGGGCCTGCCGCGGAGACTCCCCGGCCAGCACCCGTTCGCCGATTTCATCGAGGGCACTCGCCACGTCGTACGGCGGTTCGAGCGGATCCCGGCCGCCGGACCAGGCGCCGTAGCGGTAGCCGGATCGGGTCACGTGTCGTCCTGCTGCCGGTCGTGCCGGGTGTCCAGGAACGCCTGATAGGCAAGGCGCCGGCGCAGCTGCATCGCTTCCCGCACTGGGGCGAGCAGTGGCCGCGTGACGAGCAGGTAGATCAGCGCGATGCCGGCGAGCAGCCATGCGTCGCCAATCCGTAGCGCGGTCATCGTGTAGGCGACGGTGAGGAACAGCGCGAAGGAGAGCAGCCCGGTCACCAGCACCCGGCGGCGCAGACCCAGCACGTCGAGGCCGTTCATCAGCGGGTGTACACCGTTCGGCCGGCGATCTCGTCCTTGGCCAGTCGGCGGTTGAGGTGGAGACCCTCGAGCGCGAACTCGAGCGCTGCGGCGGCGAGTCCGGGGGACTCCTGCTCGATGCCGAGGCGAGTCAGCAGCGCCGACAGGCCGGGCACCGGGCCGAGGTCGGCCAGCACCTGCGCGGCCGGGACGAGGTCGCCCGTCTCCAGCGTGCCGCCCTCATCGAACCGGCTCTGCAACCCGGAGAGGTCGACGCCGGCCAGCAGGGCGCGGAAGGTGTCGGCGGTGGCCTTGCGCAGCAGATGGGCCAGCACCTCGAGCTCACGGCCCTCCTCGGCGGCCTCGAACTCGACCTTGCCGCGGCTCGCCGGGACGACCGCCGGCAGGTCGCACACCCGGGCGACCGCGACGGTCTCGCCGGTGACTGCGGCCCGGCGTACGGCGGAGGCGGCGACCGTCTCGGCGCTCGCGACGGCGAAACGGGCGGACACCCCGGACCGCTGGTCGACCTGCGGCGACTCGCGGACGAGCCGGGTGTACCGGGCGACGATCTCCAGCAGGTGGTCGGGCACGATGACCGTCGTGCCGGCCCAGGCCAGCTGCGCCTCCTGCTGAATCACTGCGAGCTCATCGGACAACTCGATCGGGTAGTGGGTGCGCACCTCGGCCCCGAACCGGTCCTTCAGCGGCGTGATGATGCGGCCCCGGTTGGTGTAGTCCTCGGGGTTGGCGCTGGCGATCAGCAGCAGGTCGAGCGGGAGCCGCAGGGTGTAGCCCCGGACCTGGATGTCGCGTTCCTCGAGCACGTTGAGCAGGGCGACCTGGATCCGTTCGGCCAGGTCGGGCAACTCGTTGACGCTGAAGATCCCGCGGTTGGTGCGGGGGACCAGGCCGTAGTGCACCGTCTCGGGGTCGCCCAGGGTGCGGCCCTCGGCGACCTTGATCGGGTCGACGTCGCCGATCAGGTCCCCGACGCTCGTGTCAGGGGTCGCCAGCTTCTCGCCGTAGCGGTCGCTGCGGTGCTTCCAGCTGACCGGGGTCTCGTCGCCGTCGGTCTCGACGAGCCGCTGGCAGCGAACACAGCTCGGCGCGTAGGGATGGTCGTTGATCTCACAACCCTCGACCACCGGCGTCCACTCGTCGAGCAACCCGACCATGGTGCGGATCAGCCGGGTCTTGCCTTGGCCGCGCTCGCCCAAGAGGACCAGGTCGTGGCCGGCGAGCAGGGCCCGCTCCACCTGCGGCAGGACCGTCTCATCGAAGCCGAGGATGCCCGGGAAGGTTGGCTCGCCGGACGCGAGGCGGGTCAACAGATTGGCCCGCACCTCGGCCTTCACAGTCCGTTGCTGGTGGCCGCTCGCGCGCAAGTCGCCGAGGGTGGTCAGGTCGGGTCGCGTCACCCTGGCCACGCTACGTCGCGCATCCCGCACCCGCACACTGTCGACCATGAGGTGGGCGCGGTGACGGTGCTGGCGATCGACATCGGCGGCACGAAACTCGCGGCTGCCCTCGTCTCGGGGGCCGGCGAGCTGTCGCGGCGGGCCCGGCGGCCGACCGGCGCGACCCCGTGGGTCTCGCTGATGGCTCTGCTCGACGAGGTGACCGCCGGGGTCGCCGTCGACGGCGTCGGGATCGGCTGCGGCGGCCCGATGCGGTGGCCCCAGGGGGAGGTCAGCCCGCTCAACATAGCTGCCTGGCGGGGTTTCCCGCTCCGGGCCAGGCTGGCCGAGCGTTATCCCGGCGTACCGGTGCGGCTGCACAACGACGCCGTCTGCGTGGCGGTGGGGGAGCACTGGCGGGGTGGGTGGGACACCGGCGATCTGCTCGGCATGGTCGTCTCGACCGGCGTGGGTGGCGGCCTGGTGCTCGACGGTCGGCTCGTCGAGGGGCCGACCGGCAATGCCGGTCACGTCGGCCATCTCGTCGTCGAGCCGGCTGGGCCGGTCTGCGGCTGCGGCGGCCGCGGCTGCCTCGAGGCCGTCGCGCGAGGTCCCGCGGTCGTCGCCTGGGCCGCGGAGCGGGGCTGCGGCGCCCGCGACGGCGGTGAGCTCGCCGCCCTTGCGCGCAGCGGCGATGGTGTTGCGCAGCAGGCGTTCTCGCGGGCCGGATGGGCGTTGGGCATCGGTATCGCCTCGGCCGCGGCGCTACTCGAGGTGCGTGTCGTCGCGGTCGGCGGCGGCCTCTCCCAAGCCGGCGCGGTGCTGTGGACCCCGCTCCGGGAGGCCCTCGCCGTGCACGCCAGGCTCGGCTATCTCGACGGGCTGCGGGTCGAACCGGCCGCCCTCGGTCAGGATGCCGGCCTCTACGGCGCGGCCGCGCTGGTGCTCGCGGGTGACCGCTACTGGCGCGGCGGGTCCGGCTCGGACGCCGGTGCGCCAGACTCGCCGGCGTGACCGACCTGGCAGTGACCCTCGCCGACGTGCAGGCGGCCCGCGCCCTGCTCGCCGGGGTGGCCCGGACCACCCCGCTCGAGGGTTCACGGGTGCTGCGCGACCGGGTCGGCGGTCCGGTCTGGCTCAAGTGCGAGAATTTGCAGCGCACCGGGTCGTTCAAGATCCGTGGTGCCTACGTGCGGATCGCCCGGCTCAGCCCCGCCGACCGGGCCCGCGGCGTCGTCGCAGCCAGCGCCGGCAACCACGCGCAGGGCGTCGCGCTTGCGGCATCACTGCTCGGCATCGAGAGCACCGTGTTCATGCCCGAGGCCGCGCCGCTGCCCAAGGTCGCTGCCACCACGGCGTACGGCGCGACGGTCCGGTTGCACGGGGCGACCCTGGACGAGGCGCTGCTCGAGGCGAGGGAGTTCGAGCAGCGGACCGGCGCGGTACTCATCCACCCCTTCGACCACGCCGACGTCATCGCGGGTCAGGGAACCGTCGGGCTCGAGCTGATCGAGCAGTGCCCCGACGTGCGCACCGTCGTGGTCTGTACCGGCGGCGGCGGGCTGGTTGCCGGCATCGCGGTGGCGGTCAAGGCCCTGCGGCCGGAGACCACCGTCGTGGCCGCGCAGGCAAGGGGTGCCGCGGCGTTCCCCGGTTCGCTCGCCGCCGGCCGGCCCGTCCCGCTGGTCACGATGGCGACCCTCGCGGACGGCATCGCGGTCGGCTGTCCCGGCGACCTGACCTTCGCTCTCGTCCGCGACCTCGTCGACCGGGTCGTCACCGTCGACGAGGACGCCCTGGCGCGCGCCCAACTGCTCTGCCTCGAACGGGCCAAGCTGGTGGTCGAACCGGCTGGCGCCGCGGCGCTCGCCGCGGTGCTGGACGATCCTCATGCCTTCGAGCCGCCGGTCGTCATCGTGCTGTCGGGCGGCAACATCGACCCGCTGCTGCTCACCAAGGTCGTCCGGCACGGGCTGATCGCGGCCGGCCGGTTCCTATCGCTGCGGGTCCGGATCCCCGACCGGCCGGGCGAGCTGGCCCGGCTGCTCGGGGTGCTCGCGACCAGTGGGGCCAACGTGCTCGACGTGGAGCACCAGCGCACCGGGCGGGGCCTGCACCTGGATGAGGTCGAGGTCGAGCTGCAAGTCGAGACCCGGGGCAGCGAGCACAGCACGGCCGTGCTGGACGAGCTGTCCGGCGCGGCGTACGTCGTCTCGCCGTCCTGACCCAGTCACCGCGCACCCACCAGAGATCCACGGCAGCTGGGGCACCGCTGTGATGGTGCTGGGCGGGTCCGACCTCCCGTGGATCACCGGCGAATGGGCCGGCTTCTACAGGTTGCCGCGGCGTTCCTGCTCGCGTTCGATCGCCTCGAACAGCGCTTTGAAGTTGCCCTTGCCGAAGCCGAGCGAGCCGTGCCGCTCGATCAGCTCGAAGAACACCGTCGGCCGGTCCTGCACGGGCTTGGTGAAGATCTGCAGCAGATAGCCGTCCTCGTCGCGGTCGGCCAAAATCCCCAGCGCGCGCAGGGTGTCGAGCGGCACCCGGGTGTCGCCGACCCAGCTGCCGAGTTCGTCGTAATAGGACGCCGGGGTGGACAGGAACTCGACCCCCCTGGCGCGCATCTCGGTCACTGCTCGGACGATGTCGCCGGTCGCCAGCGCGACGTGCTGGACGCCGGGCCCGCCGTAGAACTCGAGGTATTCATCGATCTGGCTCTTCCGCTTTCCAGCGGCCGGCTCGTTGAGCGGGAACTTCACCTTGCGGTTGCCGTCGGTGACGACCTTGCTCATCAGCGCTGAATACTTTGTGGCGATGTCGTCGCCGACAAACTCCTTCATGTTGGTGAACCCCATCACCCGGTTGTAAAATCCGACCCACTGGTCCATCCGGCCGAGCTCGACGTTGCCGACGACGTGGTCGACCGCCTGGAAGAACCGCTTGTCCGGCGGTGCGACAAGCGGTTCGCGGGCCATGAACCCCGGCAGGAAGACGCCGCTGTAGGCGGAGCGTTCTACCAGGGTGTGCCGGGTGTCGCCGTACGTCGCGATGGTGGCGAGCACCACCTTGCCGGCGTCGTCCTCACTCCACTGCGGCTCGGTCAGGGGCCGGGCGCCGCGGGCAACGGCGGTCTGGAACGCGGCCGCCGCATCGGGCACCCGCAGGGCAATGTCATCGATGCCGTCCCCGTGCGCGGTGACAAGGGCCCCGGCCGCCGTCCCGGCCCGGGTCGCCCCGGAGAGCACGAAGCGCGCGCCGCCAGATTCCAGGACGTAGTCGGCGCTCTCGGCCCAGCCGGTCTCCGGGCCTCGGTAGGCCGTGACGCGCATGCCGAAGGCGGTCGAGTAGAAATGCGCCGCTTGGCGGGCGTTGCCGACGGTCAGGTGCAGGTGGTCGATGCCCTCGACCGGGAAGGCGTCGACAGTCCGCTCAGCAGACGCCTGATCAGGAGCCATAGGGCTCCGCGGACAGCAGCTCCACGGTCATGGTCTTGCCGTTGGGCAGCTGGTAGCTGACCGAGTCCCCGACACGGGCGCCGTCGAGCGCCTTGCCTAGCGGTGAACGGGCACTGAAGACCTCGAGGTCGTCGTGCGTGTTGTCCTCGCGGGAGCCGAGCAGGAAGCGCTCGACCTCGTCGTCGCCGGCGTACTTCACCTGCACCACCATGCCGGGTCCGGCGACGCCGGACGAGGTTGGTGCCTCACCGACCTTGGCGTCGCGCAGGAGCTGGGTGAGCTGGCGGATCCGCGCCTCCAGCTTGCCCTGCTCTTCCTTGGCGGCGTGGTAGCCGCCGTTCTCCTTCAGGTCGCCCTCGTCGCGGGCCGCCTCGATCTTGGCGACGATGTCGGCCCGGGTCTCGCCCGTCGCGCGCGCAAGCTCGGCGCTGAGCCGGTCGAAGGCCTCCCGGGTCAGCCAGGTGGTTTGTCCGGCGTCGGTGCTCACGAAGATCCTCCCGAGGTGGCGTGCATCACAACGATGTTACGTCGGTCAGGGGTGGTCCGAGCAGCCGTCGACCTCGCCGGTGTTCGCGCGGCTGGTCGTGACGAGTTGGTAGGTCTGCCGGATCGTTCCCCTGCTCGCCGGACCGACCCGCACAGCGGCGGCGCCGACCTGGGCGCCGTC
>JAYUMN010000337.1:0-4927 GCA_043762595.1 Frankiales bacterium | reverse complement strand
CCGCCACGCGGGTCGGTGAGGTTGGCGAGCAGCTTCAAGGTGAACTTCATCAGCAGCGGTCGGGGCAGGCCGTACTTCGTGGCGAGGTGCATGACCTGCGGGTTGCCGATCAGCGACACGAACACCCGGCCCAGGGTGTAGTAGCCGCCGTAGGTGGCCTTCATGGCCGCCGGATAGCCCTGCAGGGCCCGCTCCCGCTGCGGCCCGGCCGGCCGGGCCAGCGCCTGCGCGATAACCTCAGCGGCGAGCCGCCCGCTCTCCATCGCATAGGCGATGCCCTCACCGTTGAACGGATTGACGGCCCCTGCCGAGTCGCCGACGAGCAGCAGCCCGCGGGTGTAGTGCGGCTGGCGGTTGAAGCCCATCGGCAGGGCGCCACCCCGGACCGGTCCGGTTGCGTGCGCCTCGTCGAACTGCCACTCGCCGGGCATCGACCCGGTCCAGCGGGCCAGCAGCTTTTTGTAGTCGGTGTCCTGCCAGGCCTTCGTCGTGTTCAAGATGCCGAGCCCGACGTTGCTGGTGCCGTCGCCGACGCCGAAGACCCAGCCGTAGCCGGGCAGCAGGTCGCCATTCGGCGCCCGCAGCTCCAGCCAGGACTCGAGCATGTCGTCGTCGTGCCGGGGGCTCTCGAAGTAGCGCCGGACCGCGACGCCCATCGGCCGGTCGTCCCGCTTGGCGAGTCCCAATTGCAGGCCGAGCCGCGCGCTCGAGCCATCGGCCGCAACGACGATCGGCGCCCGATAGGTCGTCTCGACCTTGTCAGGGCCGACTTTGGCGGTGACGCCGACGACGCGGCCGGCCTCGTCGAGCGCCGGTCCGGTGACGTTGCTGCGCTCCTGCAGACGGGCCCCGGCCTGCTGCGCGGCGCGGGCCAGCAGCTCGTCGAAGTCGAGCCGCGGCCGGACCAGCCCATAGTCGGGATAGGTCGCCAACTCCGGCCAGGGCAACTCGATCTTGACCTTGCCGCCGATGATCCGCAGCCCACGGTTGCGGATGAAGCCGCCAGCCTCGGTCGTGTCGATGCCCATCTCGACCAGGCTCTTAACCGCACGCGGCGTCAACCCGTCGCCGCAGATCTTCTCGCGCGGAAACGAACTCTTCTCCAGCAGCATGACGTCCAGCCCCTGCTGGGCGAGCGCATGCGCAGTAGCGCTGCCGCCCGGCCCTGCGCCGACCACGATCACATCGGCGTCGTGGTTGGTTGCTGTTCTACTCACCCGGCTCCCCGCCTGCTTGTGAAAACCTTCACGAGCAGGACAAAGTGTACGTCGGGCCGGCGGTCCAGGCACGTCGGGCAGGCTCGTCCCGGCGGTTGCTGGCTCGTCCCGCGCGGGTGTCCCGGGCGGGAGTCGGACCGCCACACCCGAGCTGGCGCGGCTGCGCCGGCCCGCTGGCTCGATGAGGCCCAGCCGAGCAGTTCCCCCGCCGCCGTGGCCCTGTTCATATTGTTTGCGGAGTTGGTTCCGGTTGTCCGACCGGGTACGTGGCACAGGGAGCCGCGGGGGGCAGACCAGGGGTGGCCCCGCCTGGCGAACGGGTCAGCCGCGGTTGACAGCCCGGTGCAGCGCGACGATGCCGCCGGTGAGATCACGCCAGCCCACCCGGGACCAGCCGGCCTGCTGGAGCCGGGCCGCCAGCGCGGCCTGCGCCGGCCAGGCTCGGATCGATTCGGCCAGGTAGACGTAGGCCGCCGGGTCGCTGCTCACCTTGGTCGCGACCGCCGGCAGGGCGCGCATCAGGTAGTTGTCGTACACCGCCCGGAACGGCGCCCAGGTCGGGTGGCTGAACTCGCAGACCACGAGGCTTCCGCCGGGCCGCACGACCCGTCGCATCTCGCGCAGCGCGAGGTCGGCGTCGGCGGTGTTGCGTAGCCCGAACGAGATCGTCACCGCGTCGAAGGACGCATCGGCGAATGGCAGCCGCAGGGCGTCCCCGGCGACGAGCTCGACACCCAGGTGGCCGGCGCGCTGGCCGACTCGCAGCATGCCGAGCGAGAAGTCGCAGCCGACGACGTCGGCGCCGGTGCGGGCGAGCGCGGCGCTGCTCGTCGCGGTGCCGGCGGCGAGGTCGAGCACCCGCTGACCCGGCTCGAGCTGGAGCGCGTCGCGGACCGCGCTGCGCCACCCACGATCCATGCCCAGACTGAGCACGGTGTTGGTCAGGTCGTAGCGGGCCGCCACCTCATCGAACATTGCGGCGACCTCGGCCGGGACCTTCTCGAGCGAGGCGCGGGACATCTCCAGATCGTCCCAGGCCGGGCAGCGGGCCGCTTCCCGGCGGTGCCGAGTCCGTCCGCCCCGGCCTACGGCGCTGAGCCACGGGCGGTCGGGGTCGCCCAGCAAGATCAACACGGTGCCCGACCCGGCGTGGATCACCGAGCCTGGACGCCGCTGAGCGAATACCTTTGCGTGTGACCATTGCGCCCTCCGCCGACCTGCTGCAGGTCCGGTCGGTGCGCGTCGAGGACCCCGGTGAGCTGCTGGACCTGCTGCCCGAACAGGGCGCGCTGTGCTGGATGAGCGATGGCGAAGGGCTCGTCGGGTGGGGTGAGGCGGCGCGGGTCGAGCTGCGCGGACCCAACCGGTTCGCCGAGGCGCAGGCCTGGTGGCGCGCCCTGGTTGCCGCTTCGACCGTTGCCGATGATGTGCGGACCCCCGGCTCGGGGCTGGTGGCCTTCGGGTCCTTCGCCTTCGACGCGACCACGGCGACCTCCGTGCTCGTCGTCCCCGAGGTGGTGGTCGGCTCCCGCGGCGGCGTCACGTGGGTGACGACGACCGGCAACGCGACGCCGGTCCTGCCCCGTCGCGGCGAGCCCCGGCCCCCGATCCAGGTGCGCTTTGCGGACGGCTCGCGGACCAGCACCGAGTGGATGGCCGTCATCGCCGACGCGGTGTGCCGGATTGAGGCTGGCGCGGTCGACAAGGTCGTGCTGGCGCGCGATCTCGTCGCCACCACCGATTCGCCGGTGGATCTGCGCTGGCCCCTGCGCAAGCTCGCCCGCGACTACCCGGGCTGCTGGACGTTTGCCGTCGACGGGCTGCTGGGTGCCACCCCGGAGATGCTCGTGCGGCTTCGCGACGGGGTCGCAACGTCACGGGTGCTCGCCGGCACCCTGCGGCGGACCGGGGACCCCAACAAGGACCTCCGCCAGGGCGAGGGCCTGGCGCGTTCGATCAAGGACCTCGAGGAGCACGGGTACGGCGTGACATCGGTGGCCGACGCACTCGCCCTGCATTGCTCGACGGTCGAGGTGCCGACCGCGCCGTTCGTGCTCGAGTTGCCCAACGTGATGCACCTGGCCAGCGACGTCACCGGGACCGTGTCGGACGGGGCGACCTCGCTCGGGCTGATCGCCTCGCTGCACCCGTCGGCTGCGGTCTGCGGCACCCCGACCGAGGTGGCGTTCTCGCTCATCACCGAGATCGAGGGCCTCGACCGCGGGCGCTACGCCGGCCCGGTCGGCTGGCTGGACGCCGCCGGGGACGGCGAGTGGGGCATCGCGCTGCGGTGCGGCCAGGTCGATCCAGTCGACCCGTGCCGGGTCCGACTGTTCGCCGGGTGCGGCATCGTGGCCGGCTCCGAACCGCACCGCGAGCTGGCCGAGAGCGTCGCCAAGCTCGTCCCGATGCGAGACGCCCTGCAGGACTGAACGCTGCGGTCCCAACCGCTACCCCTCCGTTCTCGGCTCGGGCTACCGACCCGGCCGATCGTGACGACGTGCTCGCCACCCCGCCGCCCGGGGCGACCAGATCGTCAAGATCGCGCGGCTCGGGGGTTCGGCGAGCTCGGGGGTTCGGCGAGCTGGGGGGTTCGGCGAGCTCGGGGGCTCAGGACTGCAGCGCGGCGGCGACCGCCGCCTTGAGGACGCCGTCCAGGTCGACGGCGGCCCGACGGTCGCTAAGCACCTCGACGACCCGCAGCCCCGCCGTCGGCTCGAGCGAGGCTCGCAATTCCTCGCGCGTCCCGACCAGCGTGTACGCCGTACCGGTGGCCGCGCACAAGGCCTGCAGATCGACCCCGTGGGGAGTGCCGAACACCCGCTCGAACGCCTGCTCGTAGCCGGGCGCGCCCTGCTCGAGCAGGCCGAAGATCGCCCCGCCGTCGTTGTTGACCACCACGACGACGAGGTCGGGCCGTGGCTCGTCCGGGCCGATGATCAAGCCGTTGGCGTCGTGCAGGAAGGTGAGATCGCCGAGCAGCGCGAACGCTGGTCGGCCGTCGGCCAGCGCCGCGCCGATCGCGGTCGAGACGGTGCCGTCGATGCCGGCCGCACCCCGGTTGGCCAGCACTCGCACCCCAGGGCGCGCGCCGGCGAGGAACAGGTCGCGGACCGGCTTGGAGGAACCGACCACAAGCAGGCCGGTCGCCGCCCGAAGGACCTCGGCGGCGACCACCGGCTCCGGCAGGCCCGGCAGGTCGTCGAGTACGGCGTCGACGGCGGCGCGGGCAGCCGCCCCCGCACCCTGCCAACCGGCGAGCCAGGCCGGATCGGGCGCGGCGCCGCCGGCGGGGCCAGCCATCGCAGCGGCGCCGCCGGCGGGGCCAGCCACCGGTACGCCGGGGCTGGCTACCGGCACGCCGGGCAGCACGCGGTTGGCCTGCCGGGCCGGGTCGGACCAGGTGCCGCCGACCGCGACCACGTCGCAGGGGCTGCCCGCCACGAGCTGTCCAACGGCCCTGCTCAGCGTCGGGCGGCCGACGACGAGAACCCGGTCCGGCCGGTGGGCCGCCACGAACCCGGCCACGCCGAGGACCAACTCGGCCGCCGCGACCAGGGTGGTGCCGGCGCCTGCCCCGGCCGATGGTTCGGCGACCACCGGCCAGCCGCGCGCCTCGGCAATCCGCAGCGCGGCGGCGGTGAGCTCAGCCGTCGCGTCGCCGAGCACCACCAGGGTGCGGGCCGGCAGGTCGTCCATGACGGTGACCG
>JAYUMN010000336.1:0-4281 GCA_043762595.1 Frankiales bacterium | reverse complement strand
ACCGGATCGATCCCGGCCGCACGGCAGCGCGCGACGATGGTCGGGAATCGGCGCAGCAGCAGCGCTTCCCCCAGCCCACGGGCATCGAGGAAGACGTGGTCGACGCCCTGGGCGAGCATCCGGCGGGTGATCGCCTTGGCGACGACATCACGCGGGGCGAGATCGGCCAACGGATGGTCGTCGGTGGTGATGACGCGCGCGCCATCGGCGTCGACGAGGAACGCGCCCTCACCCCGCATGGCCTCGCTGACAAGTGGTTGCTGGCCGGTCGAGGCCGGACCGAGCCACAGCGCGGTGGGGTGGAACTGCACGAACTCCAGGTCGGTCACCTCGGCCCCGGCTCGAAGCGCAAGTGCCACCCCGTCGCCGGTCGACACCGCGGGGTTGGTCGTGCTCGAGAACACCTGCCCGATACCGCCGGTCGCCAGCACAACCGCGCGCGCGTGCACCGCCCCCACACCGTCCCTGCTGCCCTCGCCGAGCACATGCAGGGTGATCCCCGCGGCCCTGCCGTCGGCGCCCTGCAGCAGGTCCAACACCAGCGCGTGCTCACGCAGCTCGATGTCGGGATGGGCCCTGACCGCGGCGACCAGGGCGCGGCTCACCTCGGCGCCGGTGGCGTCCCCGCCGGCGTGCACGATGCGGTCGCGGTGGTGCCCGCCTTCACGTGTCAGCGACAGCTCGCCGGACGGGTCGCGGTCGAAGGCGGCACCGAGGTCCATCAGCTCTCGCAGTCGAGCCGGTCCCTCGGCGCACAGCACGTCAACGGCGGCCTCGTCGCACAGGCCAACCCCGGCCACCAAGGTGTCGCGGGCATGGTCGGCAGGGGTGTCGTCCTCGCCGAGGGCGGCCGCGACGCCGCCCTGAGCCCACCGGGTCGAGCCGTCGTCGACGAGCACCTTTGTCACCAGCAGCACCTTGCCTGCGCGGGTGGCGTGCAGCGCAGCGGTCAAGCCGGCGACGCCGGAGCCGACGACGACGACGTCGGTCGTGACGATCCAGCCGGGCTCGGGAGCAAGCAGACGAAGCGGGCTCACCAGGCGAGGGTGAGGTTGTCGTCGTAGGAGCCGGCGTGTGGGCCGTGGTCATGGACCTTGTCACCGCTTAGCCAGCCCGGCAGCGGCCCGACCGGGTCGTGACCGGTGCCCGCGATGCGGTTGTCGGCGTCGACGAAGACGAAGCTGGGTGGCCGGGTCCAGTCTTCGCCGTCATCGATCTGACCGCGCTGGATCTTGGACGTGACTCTCGTACGCAGCATCAGGTGTCCTTGCGGAGGAGGCGGTTGTCGATGAGGCGGGTCGTGCCGACCCTGCCGGCAACCACGAGCAGGTCGCCGTCGGGCCGCATCTCGAACGTCGTGCTGTCGACCCGTTCGAGGTAGTCGGTGTCGAGATTCGCGGCGTCCAGCAGCGCCCGACCGGCCGCGACGTCGCCGGTTGCCAGGGCCTGGCTGAACCCGACGGCCCGGGTTCGTTCCGCGGCGCTGAGGTGTCGGTTGCGGCTCGACAGCGCCAGTCCGTCGGCCTCGCGGACGGTCGACACCACGACGATCTCGACGGCGACGTCGAGATCGGCGAACATCCGGCGGATCGCGGCGAGCTGTTGGGCGTCCTTCTGCCCGAACACCGCGACGTCCGCCCTGGTGAGGTGCAGCAGCTTGAGCACCACCGTGAGCACCCCGTCAAAATGCCCTGGCCGGCTGGCTCCCTCGAAGACCTGGCCGAGCGGGCCGGCGCTCACCCGGACTGCGGGCTCGGTTGGATAGATGACGTCGGGGGTCGGGGTGAAGACCAGGTCGGCGCCCACCGCTTCGCACCGGGCCAGGTCGGCGTCGAGGGTGCGCGGGTAACTGTCCAGGTCCTCGCCGGCGCCGAACTGCAGCGGGTTGACGAAGATCGTCACGATCACGCTGTCGGCCTGCTCACGGGCCGCTCGGACCAGCGCTGCATGGCCATCGTGCAGGGCGCCCATCGTCATGACGACGGCGACCCTTCCGGGGAGGTCATGCCGCGCCTGCGCGAGCTCCACCCGGGTGCCGACAACTCTCACTGGACCGCCCCGAGAACCGCCAGCAACGGGCCCGCGGCGTCGGCGGCCAGACGGCCGTCGGCCAGTGCACGGTCGGCGGTAAGCCGGGCCAGCGCTAGGTAGACGGGCCGGACATCGCCGGGCAGGGCGGCAAGGTGGCTGGCGATTGTGCTCGCGTCGCCTCGGCTCACCGGACCGGTCAGCGCCGCGTCGCCACCGCGCAGCGCCCCATCGAGGGCAGCGCCGAGCAGCGGTCCGAGCACCGCGGCCGGGTCCTGCGCACCGGCCTGGCGCAGCAGGTCGGCGGCGCTCGCGACCAGCGTGACCAGATGGTTGGCACCGTGCGCGAGTGCGGCGTGCCACAGCGGCCGCAAAGCCTCCTCGACCCACACCGGCTCGCCACCCATCTCGAGTACGAGCGCCTCGGCCACCGGCCGGAGCACCTCCGGGCTCGTCACCCCGAAGGCAGCGCCGTGCAGCCGGGCGAGGTCTACCGTGGTCCCCGTGAACGGCAGCACCGGGTGCAGGGCCAGCGGCAACGCACCCCGGCGTACGGCGGGATCCAGGACCGTAAGCCCGTGCCGTCCGCTGGGGTGGGCGAGCAACTGCCCGGCCTGCACCGCGCCGGTTTCGGCCAGACCGGCAACCAGATCCGCAAGCGCGTCATCTGGCACCGCAAGCAGGACCAGCGAGCTGCGCCGGACGACCTCGCCGGGATTGAGCAACGCAACGCCCGGGAGGAGCTGAGCGGCGCGAGCTCTGGATGTCTCGCTGACGGCCGATGCGGCCACCACGTCATGGCCAGCCGCGGCGAGGGCCGCCCCGAGCACGGCGCCCACCCGGCCGGTGCCGACGACGCCCACCGCAAGCCGGGCCGCGTCAGGTCGCAGTGCGGTCATGAGGCGTTCCAGTCCTTCTCGGGGTACCGGACGATTATTCCTCGGTAAGGATAACGCCGGTGGAACGCGGCGCACTCCCGTGTGGCGCACCTCACCAATCATCGGCCGGCCGGGCCGCGGCATGCTCCCACCGTGCGACACCGCCCCTGGCGCGAGGCCATCGAGCAAGCGCTCTACGGACCGACCGGCTTCGCCCTGCGGGCCCGACCCGCCGACCACTTCCGGACCTCGGTGGCGGCGCCGCGGTTCGCCCAGGCCGTACGCCGTCTCGCGGGTGAGGTCGACGCCGCACTGGGCTTTCCGGACCCGTTCGACCTGGTGGACGTCGGTTCGGGTCGCGGGGAGCTGCTGTCCGCCCTGCCCGACGTGCCGGCCAGGTGGCGGTTGACCGGAGTCGATCTCGCGCCGGCCGAGGTAGCGTTCGGCTGGTCGGCAAAGATCATCCGACTGACCGGGCTGCTGTTCGCGAACGAGTGGCTGGACGACGTGCCGCTCGACATCGTCGAGGGCGGGCGCCTGATGCTGGTCGGGTCGGACGGCAGCGAGGTCCCCGGACCCGTGTCGCCTTTCGCGGACTGGTGCTCCAGCTGGTGGCCCGGCGACGGCCGGGTCGAGGTCGGCCTCTCCCGGGACCGCGCCTGGACCGGCGCTGTCGCCCGCGTCGACCGGGGCCTGGCCGTGGCCGTCGACTACGGGCACCTCGTCGGCTCCCGCCGGCCGACCCTGACCGGCTACCGCGCCGGTCGCCAGGTCCGACCGGTGCCGGACGGCTCCTGCAACATCACGGCGCACGTCGCCCTGGACAGCTGCGCGGCAGCCACTGGTGCCCGGCTCATCCGGCAGCGAGATGCCCTGCAACTGCTGGGTGTTGCCGCCAGCCTGCCGGACTGGGGTAGCGGCGGTACGGCGTACGCGATGGGGCTGGCGGCTGCCTCGCAGGCCCGCGAGCTGCTCGACCCGGCTGGCCTCGGTGGCTACGGCTGGCTCGTCCAGGCGGTCGGTATCGCCGACCCGCTGGCCGCCGCGCCGCCGTACCGATGAGACTGGCCACCGTGGAGCAGCGGACCGTGGCCCTCGGTGCCGGGGCGCTCGCGTCCACCGACGTCGTGCTCGAACTCGGGCCGCACCATCCCTCGACGCATGGGGTGTTACGGATCGCGCTGGTCCTGGACGGCGACGTCATCGCCTCGGCCGAGCCGTTGGTGGGCTTCCTGCACCGGGGGGCCGAGAAGTTGTTCGAGGTACGCGACTACCGCCAGGTTCTCATGCTCGTCAACCGCCACGACTGGCTGTCGGCCTTCAGCAACGAGCTCGGGGTCGCGCTCGCGGTGGAGCGGATGCTGGGTCTGGAGGT
>JAYUMN010000335.1:0-7632 GCA_043762595.1 Frankiales bacterium | reverse complement strand
CGAGGCCGATCAGGACGGCAGCGGCCTGCGCCGCACACAAGAAATTCTGGGTGCCTTCTGCGGCGGTTGCATCGCTGTCGAGGTGCCTGGCGAGGCGGGTCTTCGCTACCCCGAACGCGGGCATGATGAGCAGGCTCGAGCCGGCGACGACGATGCCGAGAACGGTCGTCTGGACCTGGCTGCCGTCGAGCAGGTCCTGGACCGCCTCGACGGCGATGTACGGCGCGAGGAGCCAGAACGACAGGGCGACGGCCCGTTGCGCCCGGCGCTCAGACGTCTTGGAGAGCCGGCGGGCGCCGGTGAACCGCCAGATGACAATTGAGCTGGCGAGGCCCTCGATCACCGATCCGAGTGCCCAGCCGACGAGGGCGACGCTGTGCGCGGAGAGCCCGGCGTACAGCCCAAGGCCGCCCTCGGCTGTCATCCAGACCAACGACAGCACCGACAGCATGAGGACGTTGCGGACGGTGGGCTTGTGGGTTCCGACGCCGGTGCCGGTCTCGGTGCTGCAGGCGTTGCCACAGGGTTCGAGCGGAGGTGTGGTTTTCCTGGTGGCCGGGGCGGTCACAGCTCCGTCCTGTATGAGCGGCAGAGCGGTAGCTGTTGGCCGGTCGCGGCGAGCAGGCTCTCGGTGGCGCGGAGCAGGTCGATCAGCTCGGGCCGGGCCAGCGAGTAATACGACGACCGTCCTTCTGGGCGGACCACGACGAGGCCGCAGTCCCTGAGGCATGCAAGGTGGCCGGAGACGGTGCTCTGCGCGAGCTTGACGTGCGTGACCAAGTCGGTCACCTTGCACTCGCCATGCCGGGCGAGGTGTTGCACCACCGCGAGCCGGGCCGGGTCCGCCAGGCCGCGAAAGAGCGCGACCGCGCTCGACGCATCGGCCAACAGCGCTGTCATCGGCATGTGCCGATATTAGCCGCCAGCGCAGGACTCGTTGGAGGAGGTCCTGCACCGGCACTTCTCAAGCTTTTGGAAATCCAACCCCTCGACCAGCCTGCCCGGGACCAACTGGTCCCGGCGGCGGTCGATCCTGACGAATGGGACGTCGACACTTCGCGTGCCCCAGTCGTCTCGAAGGTGCGTCCGCTGGGCTGATAATCGAGAAGTCGCAGGTTCAAATCCTGCCTCTGCTGCAATGTAAAACTGCACGTCAAAGGCCGTTCTCCTAGGCAGGAGGGGGGCGGCCTATTGGTCGTCCATCCGGCGCTCGCCCGTGGATTTATGTGCTGGAGCTCGCCACCCTTGCGGTGCGCTGTGGCCGTCACAGCACAGCTTGGCTTCGGGCGCGGGGACCGCTGTCCGCGCGGGGTCCTTGGGCCCACTGCGCTCCGCGAGGAGCGCCGCAGTAACGGCACAGGATCAGTTGGCCGGCGGGGCTGTGCACGAGGTGCAGTGCCCACATCTGTTTGCAGGATCGGCATTGGTGGGCCAGGGCTGCGCGGCGCCGCTGCCGGACGGGCCCAGACGGCTGGCTCAGCACGGTGCCGCCGTCGGTGCCCAGGTGGGGCGGGGCAGGCGGTACGGGATGGCCATGCGGGTGCCTCACGGGGGAGTCACCGTGGTGGCCGGCGTTGAGCGGTGCTCGTGGGGATGCGGCGTGTGCGGCGACCCCAACCCGGTCCAGCTGATGCCCAGCAGGTAAAACGGTACCTGGCTCAGGTGCGGTGTCAACGCCGACGGGTCAGCGGCACCCGCTGTCTGAGAGCACAGGTCGTTAGCTGTCCGGACCGGGCTCGGTGGCTCGGGTGTCGGCCGCGGTATGGCGGGCCCGGGCCCGTCGGACCGCTTCTCCGAGCACTTCGCGCGCGACTTCGGTGAGCTTCACCGATCGGGTCTGGCTCAGGGCGCGGAGTTTGCCGAACGCCTCAGGGGCCGTGTCGCCGGTCCGGCTCATCATGACGCCGAGGGCCTGGTCGATCTCCGCCCGGCTGGTCAGGGCCTGCTGCAGCTGCGCGACGAGGCGTTCGGCCTGGTCGAGCAGCTGCGCGTTGTGCACGCTCACCGCCGCTTGCGGCGAGAAGGCTTCCCCCATCGCCACGGCGTGCTCGTCGAAGACATCCCGGCCGTGGGCGTACACGTTCAGCGCACCGAGCACCTGACCGGGCAGGAGCAGCGGCAGCGACAGGGCGCTGTGCACGCCGAGCCGGCCCACCCGTGGTCCAAAATGCGGCCACTGCGGGTCGCCACCCAGGTTGCCGGAGATGAAGGTCCGGCCCTGCGCGACTGCGCTCACGCACGGGCCCTCGCCGAGCCCGTACTGGATGTCGTCGACTGCGGTCACGAACTCATCGGTCGCCACGACCGTTTGGGGCCGGTCCGCCTCCAGCAGCGTCAGGCCAGCTCCCGCGGCGCCCGGGATCGCGCGCACGGCGAATTCGGCCACCCGGACCAGACCTTGCTCGAGGGAGCGGTGGCCGCTGAGCAGGCCCGAGAGGCCGGTCAGGCTCGCGGCAAGTTCGTCGTCGTCGTGCAATATCGCCCCCGACGTCCTCGCGCGCCAGATGGCGCTATGTCGTCCTGCGCGCAACGGTACTGCCGGGCCGGCAGTACCGTTGTCGCGCGCGGTCGGGTGACTGCCGTCGCCTGACTCCCCTTTTTTGATCACCGAGATGTCCGGTCATGTTGACGGGCCGTGGGTGATTCTGCTTCGAACAGCTGCGAGCTGAGCCGCCGCATCCGCTTCCGCTGACCGCGGGCGGTGCAGTCCGCGTGGCATTCCCGCGTTGTCCTCGCCTCGACGAGCGTCCACCTGCCATCTTTGCCGAGTTCGCTTGCCGCGAGCGACCCAGCTCATTCCGGCCGATCAGGGGCGCGCCTGATCGGCCGGCCTCTTGACATTGCTGAGCTGGGCGGCGCAGTGTGAGGGTGCTGAGTGTCAGCCAGCCTGGAACGGGAGCGCCGCATACGCCGCCTCTCGGGAGCGTGAATGCTCACCGCCGGCGAACACAGTGTCCTGTCATCGAGGCACGTATGAATGCTCTGCTCACTGGTTTAATCGTCGTGGTCGTGGTCGTGGTGCTGGTCCTGGCGTTGGCGCTCCGGATCGTCAAGCAGTACGAACAGGGCGTGCTGTTTCGCTTCGGCCGGGTCGTCGGTGTACGCCAGCCAGGCCTGCGGGTGATCATTCCACTGGTCGACGTGCTGCACCGGGTGTCGATGCGGATCGTGACGATGCCAAGCCAGTCCCAGGGGATCATCACCCGGGACAACGTCAGCGTGGAGGTCTCTGCCGTCGCGTACTTCCAGGTGGTGGAGCCCACCCGTTCGGTCGTGGCGATTGAGAACGTGTACGCCAGATCGACCAGATCGCCCAGACGACGCTGCGAAAGGAGGTATGCCAGCACACCCTGGACGAGACGCTGTCCGACACCAACAGCATCAACACCGAGATCCGCAAGCTCCTCGACGTCACGACCGAGCAGTGGGGGGTGCAGGTCACCTTGGTCGAGCTCAAGGACATCCAGCTGCTCGACAGCATGAAGCGGGCGATGGCCCGCCAAGCCGAGGCCGAACGCGAGAAACGTGCGAAGATCATCAACGCCGAGGGCGAATCGCTCGCCGATGAGGCGCTGGGCGTCGCCTCCGACATCATCGTGGCCCACCCGCTGGCGTTGCAGCTGCGTAACTTGCAGAGCCTGGTGGAAATCGGTGTGGACAACAACACCACCGTGCTGTTCCCGGCGCCGCTGGTGTGCACGATCGGCGAACTCGGGGCGTTTCTGGCCTGGGAAACTGCCGCCGGTGCTGGCTTGTCAACGGCGCCCAGCCAGCAGGATCCGGGGGGCGTCGAGCCGGTCCGACCGGCCGTCAGCGCGCTGGTTTCGGCGAACAGTGCGTTGAACGGCCGAGAAGATGTTCGGCTGTAGGCGCCCGGGTCCCGAGCGGCTCGCGGCCCCACCCCAGCAGGTACTCGGCGGGACCTCCACGCCCCGCACCCTGCCCCGCACCCCGGGCAGCGGCCGACCCGGCGTCGGGGAGGCGATCGCAGGACCGTGTGACCGTTGCCCGGCGGCTGCGGCCGTCCGGGTCCAATTGCCGTGGCTTGGCAGTGAGCAGCCGCATGACGTCGAGGCCGCGGTCGCCATCGTCGGCTCGTCCACCAAGGTGGACCTGCTCACCGTCGCTGCCGCGCTCGAGCCAGATACCGACTGTCTCCCCGGCCACGTCCAGGTGCGGACCTCCGCACGCGGGCTCCGCGCCGCGCCTGCTGGGCACACCAGGGGCCGTCCTGGCTTCGGCTCCCCCCGGCTCAACCCAACGTCGTTCGCCTGGCACCGCCGCGAAGGACCGTCCCTGTGCAGAGACTTGGGACGAGCCTCGGCAACAGTTTCGGACATGCGTCGGCTACCCTGCCAACGGCCGCGTGGCCGCCGATGTCGGCAGGCCGGGTACGACGTCGTGGCGTCGGTGAGCGGGCGTCCGCCGGCCTTTGGAGCCTCATGACGTCGGGTCACGACCGGGGCCAGTCGATGCCAGGTAGTCGGCAAGCTCAGCCCCCCAGCCGTTTGCGCCAACACCGGCGTCACTCGACCGGACGCGTCCTGGTCGCGGACGGACCGGAACAGCACCCCGAGCAGGTGCAACCCCCGTTCGTTGCTGACCTGCTAGCGAGCCTGCCGGGACCTGGTGGGCAGGTTGGCCGGGCGCTGGACACGGTCCTGCTCCTGGCCCGCGCCTCATGCCCGTCGTGCGTGGCCATCAGCCTGACCCTGGACGATGAGGGCAGGCGCGTCACGGTCACCGCCACCACGAACCCCGCTGTCCGGCACGCCCCGTCGCTCACCGTCCGGTTGCCCCGGTCGAGCTCGAACCGACCCGCAGCACAGCCCTCGGTCCTGGTCGTGTTCGCCACCGACGGGCTTGCGCTCGCGCGCCTGGCCGTCGGCCTCAATGTTTTCCTGGGTGCCGCCGGTCGCCGGGTCACGCTGGCAGCCGACGCTCCGATACCGCCGCCAATGATCGCGGACTTGGTCCTGGCCGGGCAGCTCGCCGATCAATCTGCGATCAACCGTGCCTTGGGTGTGCTGCTCGAGCAGGGCTGGGTCCTGACCGACGGCCGAAGGGAGCTCCAGCGCAGAGCTGACACCGCGGGCGCTTCGCTCGTCCAGGCCGCGGCCAACGTCCTCGCGGCGCTGCCACCCACACCCCCCAGCGACCATCACGATCCGCTTTCGTAGGCACGCGACCAACCACCCGCGACATCACCCGCGCCAAGCGGCAAGACCGAGCCGACCGATGGAAAGGCAGACGATCATGACCGACAGTGCTCCCACAGCCAGCGACAGCACCGTCGCTGAGGCAGCCGGGCGGCGGGAGCAGGTTCCCGGTGGCCAGCAGCGGGTTGTGGTCGGCCTCGATGGTTCCGCCACATCGCGACAAGCGTTGCTGTTCGCGGCCGGCGAAGCGCGGTTGCCTGGCGCCGTTCTGCAGGTCGCGGCCGCCCACGAGTTGGTCGTAGCCGCCCACGGCTCTGCCGGCGGATTCACGATGGGCATGGAACTCGGGTCCCTGCAGGAAGGGTTGGGACGTGCCGCCGAGGATCTGGTCAAGTCTGCTGGCGACACCGTCGCCCGGCTGGTTCCCGGGGCCCCGCTGCACCTGCGGACGACTAAGGCCCAGGGCCGTCCCAGCCAAGTGCTGCTGGACCCGGCGAACGGAGCCACGCTGCTTGTCGTGGGGGCGCGCGGCACGGGTGCGTTCAGCGGGCTGATGTTGGGCTCGACGAGCACGAAGGTCGTGCACCAGGTCCCAGCTGCCAATGACTGTCGTCCCTGCCGACGAGGACGGCTCGGACGCGTCGTGACGACCCACCTGGAACGCCCCGCGCCCGAAGCCACCGCCGGCGCTCTGACCGACGACGGCGCAGGAAACGCAGGCACGCCCGGGGTGGAAAATTTGGTGATCGAGCTTGGCGGCGCCGCTGGCGTGGCGAGCCAGCATGCCCGGCCTATCGACGACTGTCGGACTGCCTGGATGAAGGCAGGCCGTGTCATTTCGACCTCGCTGCTGAGAACCCATCCCCTGAGCTTCTGGGCTCGGGACGGCAACCGTTGCTGCCCTCCTGGCTCGAGGGCCCAGATCACCGGGTCGGCCCTCGGAACAAAAGTGCGCGCGCTGTTGTCCGGGCTCCTCCCAGGCCGGAGTCTCCGCCATATGGTTGCAATGGTTTTTGTCGGAGCCGTCACCCTCACCGTTGCAACGCCGCCGAGTCGAGTGCCAAGCAAGGGCCGAACGCTGGCGGCGCGATGGCCAAGGTGGTGACGAGAACGGTCCCTGCTGCGCCGGACGTGTCGCCACTGGCTGGCCCTGACGACGGCCAGGAGTCGGACGGACGTCGCGCGCTCGCCGAGCTGTACCGCGATCTGCGTACCACCGCCGCCGGGCTCGGTGGCCGTGAAGCGGCCCGCCGACTGTTGGTGTACGGACCGAACACCCTCGCTCGGCCAGCTGGGCGGCGCTGGCCACGGGAGCTCATGAACCAATTCACTCAGCCGCTCGCGATGCTGCTCGCCGTCGCCGCCGTGCTCGCATGGGTCAGCGGCACGCCGACCCTATCGATTGTGGTCGCTGCGGTGATCGTCCTAAACGCGATGTTCGCGTTCGTCCAAGAAGGTCAAGCAGAGCGGGCCGTTGACGCCTTGTCAGCCTTCCTCCCGCCGACCGCGCGGGTGCTCCGGGACGGCAACCCAAAGGAAATCGCGGCCACAGATCTGGTGCCCGGAGACGTGATGGTCCTCAACGAAGGCGACCGGGTCTGCGCCGACGCGCGGATCATCGAGGGCGAGGTCGAGATGGACCTGTCTGCGCTCACCGGCGAGTCGGTGCCAACCAGCCGTTCGGCGAACCCAGCGGCCTTCACCGGACCGCTCCTGGAAGCCCAGGATCTGGTCTTTAGCGGAACGACGTGCACCAACGGGCAGGCCACGACCGTGGTGACGCGCACCGGCCTGCACACAGAACTCGGCCGCATCGCAGCCTTGTCGCAGGCCGGACCCCCGACGCCGAGCCCGCTGGAACGCCAGGTCCGCCGCGTCACCTGGATCATCGCGGCGATCTCGGTCGTCATCGGCGTTGCGTTCATCCCGGCCGGGCTGGCGGCCGGACTCAGCTGGACCGCAGCCATCACGTTCTCGATCGGACTACTCGTCGCAAACGTCCCGGAGGGACTGCTGCCCACCATCACGCTCGCGTTAGCCGCCGGCGTCCGCGCACTCGCTCGCCGCGGGGCAGTCGTCAAGCGCCTGTCTGCCGTCGAGACGCTCGGCTCGGTCACCGTCATCTGCACCGACAAGACAGGGACCCTGACTGAGAACCACATGCGCGTGACCCGACTCTGGCTCTGCTCGACCGAGCTAGATCCGACCGAGGCAAGCAGCGACGTGCGCAGCCGACTCCTCGCCAGCGCCGCGGCGGCCTGCACCAGCGCGGAGCCACCCACACCCAGCGAGCCCGAGGGCCGTGGCGACCCCACCGAGCTGGCACTTCTTCACCTGGCCGGCCAACTTGACGTTTCAGTCCCGGCCAGTGAACGCACGGCGCTCCGGCGGGCAATCTTCCACTTCGACACGCACCTGCAGCGCATGACCACGATCGACCAGGAGCCCGAGACCGGCCAGATGACCCCGGTGC
>JAYUMN010000334.1:0-7998 GCA_043762595.1 Frankiales bacterium | reverse complement strand
GACCTTCGCCATCGTCGGGCTGGTCGGATGGGACCTGCTCGGCACCCTCCCACTCCCGCTGGGCGTCCTCGGGCACGAAGGCGGAACCGTCCTGATCGGCCTGAACGGACTGCGGCTGCTCCGCACGGGTGCCTGGCGTCCTGAGCGACAAGCACCCACGGCAGCGGTCGCCGACGCCCAAAGCAAAATGGGACCGCCGAGCTGGTGATTGCGCGGATGCCGACGGCAACGAACGCGCGCGCTCGCAGCTCCTGCGGAACGCGGGACAACAACAGGCTGCGGAACGTGACGTTTCCGGTGCTGGTTGACAGGCCCTTATTCAGCAGTGCGCCAGCGGCAAGCAGCACCTTCTCACGACCGACAGGACCAGGTCGAGGGCGACGAGCAGCAGCTGGCGAGCCGCGCGTCACCCGGTACCGGTACCGGGCCAACGTGCCGACCGGCGATGCTCACCGCATGAACACAGCCACCAGCCGCCCAGCTTCGGCGACCCACGTTCGCCGACGGCTGGCGGCGGTCCTGGTTGCTGGTGTGTGCGCCCTGGGGCTACTCGCGTTGACGGTCGCCCTCGCACACGGCGCCGCGGTGCAGCATCTGGACGCCGCGCTGCGTGATGCTGTTCGGGCGCCCAGCAGGGGCGTGACGAACCTGCTGCTGCGGGCGCTGTCGTCACCGGGTCAGCGGGGCGTGCTGTGGCCGGGGTTGCTGATGCTCGCGGCGCTGACCGCTCGTCGTGGGCGGACGTGGCGCCCGGTGCTGCTGGTCGCCGGGGCGTTGCTGGCGGTCGCCGCGACCGTTCTGGCGATCAAGATTGGGGTAGGTCGCACGGCCCCGCGTAGCGGCCATGACCTGCTGGGGGCGGGCGGTCGGTCATACCCGTCTGGGCACGCCGTGAACGAGGTCGTTGGCCTGGGGCTTGCCGTTGCGCTGCTCACCGGCCCCGGCCGGCCGCTGCCCCTCCGGCGCCGCCCCGCCGTGCTCGTCACCGTCGCGGTCGTGGCCGTCGGCGGGGTCTCGTTGGTCGTAGCGGACTTCCACTGGACCAGCGATGTGCTGGCCGGGTGGCTGCTCGGCGGGGCGCTGCTCGCCGCCAGCTTCGCCCTGCAGCGACCGGCTACGAGCGCGGCAGGTCTTGGAGCCCGGGTGACACCTGCGGCGGTGGGCGTGAACAGCCTGCATGAGTTGAGAGCACGGCCATCTACCGTCGAGTCGCCTCCGGCACCGCCGCCGCCACTGCGGTGACCAAAACCGAGGGGCGAGCGTTAGAACGTTGAGGTGTCGATCACGAATCGGTATCGCACGTCGCTGCCCACCACCCGGTCCCACGCCTCGTCGATCTGCTCGCCACTGATCGTCTCGATCTCTGCGCCGATGCCGTGCTCGGCGCAGAAGTCCAGCATCTGCTGGGTCTCCGGGATCCCGCCGATGCCCGAACCGGCCCAGCTGCGTCGCATCCCGAGCAGCACCCCTACCGAGATCTCCTGCGGCTCCGGCGGGGCGCCGACGTTGACCAGCGTCCCGTTCAGGCGCAGCAGGGACAGGAAGCGCGTCATCGGCAGCGGTGCCGACACCGTGTTGATGATGAGGTCGAAGGTGCCGAGCAGCTCCTTCATCGTCGCCGGGTCGCTGGTCGCGTAGTAGGACGTCGCGCCGAACTCGAGCCCGTCGTCCTGCTTGGTCAGCGACTGCGACAGGACGCTGACCTCCGCGCCCATAGCGGCGGCGATCTTCACGCCGACGTGGCCGAGGCCACCGAGCCCGATGATGGCGACCTTCATTCCAGGGCCGCAGTGCCAGTGGTTCAGTGGCGAGAACATCGTGATGCCTGCACACAGCAGCGGCGCAGCGACGTCGAGCGCGAGCGCCTCCGGGATGCGCAAAACGAAGTGCTCGTCGACGACGATCTCTTTGCTGTATCCGCCAGCCGTCGGCGTCCCGTCCACGTCGATGTCGTTGTACGTCCCGACGCTCTTGCCGAGGCAGTACTGCTCGAGCCCCTGCTGGCAGTGCTCGCACTCGCGGCACGAGTTGACCAGGCATCCCACCCCGACTCGGTCACCGACGGCGTGCGTGGTGACCTCTGATCCCACCTCGGCGACGATCCCGGCGATCTCGTGACCAGGCACCAGCGGGTACGTCGCCGCACCCCACTCGTCACGCCCGGTGTGGATGTCGGAGTGGCAGATGCCGGCGTACTTGATCTCGATTCGGACGTCCTTCAGGCCGACCTTGCGGCGCTCGATCGTCGTCTTGGTGAAGGGGGCCTTGGCTGCGGGGGTCGCGTACGCGGTGACAGTGCTCATTGATCCAGCATGCCCCGGCCCCCGTGCGGCGCACCAACCGGGGGCGGGGTGGGTGGGAAGTGCTCGTCGGCCAGCCGCGGATTGCCTGGGGTCGCCCGGGCGTGGAGGTCGACCCGGACCGGGCCGGCCTGTTCGACATGGACGAGTACGACCCGCTCGCTCTCGCCGCGACCGTGGACCCGGACCCACACGGCTTGCCCGAACAGTGGGTTTGGCGCCAAGCCGCTCGCCCTCGAGAGACACCATCCGGTGGCTCGCCACCATCCGAGGCACCCCGAAGGACACCGCGGGCGGTTCGGCGGGCAGCGAATGAGGCCAGGCCTGCTCCTCGGCCAGCATCGCCACCGGGGCCCGGCGGGTCATCGGATCAACCCCGACCCGCCCTTGGAAGCTGGATCGTCGGGCACCTCAGACGTCACTGCCTTCGATGCGGGTTTCCCAACAAGGACAGTCGTGCGACGCTGCGGTACCGCACGCTCCGACCCGACGACGTGGACAGGGGATACGACCGATGTATCAGCTCACTGCGCTCTACAGCCACCCCACCGACCCAGCCGCCTTCGACAAGCACTACCGCGAGGTACATGCGCCGCTCGCCGCGAAGCTCCCGGGGTTGACCAGCTTCACCATGACCTGGTGCGCCCCAGGCGCCGACGGGCAGCGGCCGTCCTACCACCTCATCGCGGTGCTGAAGGCGGAGTCACAGGCGGCGCTGGAGCAGGGCCTTGCCGGGCCAGAGGGAGCGGCCGCTGTGGCCGACCTCGCGAACTTTGCCGGAGCCGGCGTCGAGATGATCTTTGGTGAGACAGACGTCGTCGTCTGACAGACGCCAAGACATTGGAAACCGAGACACCCGGGTCACGGCCATCGCCCGAGTTTGCCTTGGTAGAACGCTTCAGTCCGCCACAACGCTCGCGTCCGCGTCGTCGGTCATCGGGTCCAGAAATAGGTCGGCCTCGAGCGGACCGTCCCCCGGCAACGTGCGGTAGCCGGACAGGTCGGTCACGCCCTGCTCGCGCAGCACGTCCTCGTCGATAAAGAAGTTGCCAGTGCAGGTGCGACTTTCGCGCGTCAGCACGGCATGCGCCGCGTCGCTCATGATGTCGACGGTGCGGGTCCGGGCGAGGCCTTGCGCACCGCCCAGCAGGTTGCGCACGGCCGCGGTGGCGATCGTCGTGCGAGGCCACAGCGAGTTGGCGGCGACGCCGAAGTCCTTGAGCTCCTCGGCGAGGCCCAAGGTCACCAGGCTCATGCCGTACTTGGCCATCGTGTAGGCCAGGTAGGCGCCGGCCCACTGCGGGCGCAGGTCCAGCGGCGGGGACAGCGTGAGGATGTGTGGGTTGACGCCGACTACCAGGTGCGGCAGCGCCGTCTTGGACAGCAGGAACGTCCCACGGGCATTGATGTCCTGCATCAGGTCGTAGCGCTTCATGTCGATGTCACGGGTTGGCCGCAGGTCCAGTGCCGAAGCGTTGTTGACGACAACATCGATCCCGCCGAACTCCGCGACGGCGGCGTCCACAGCCCGGCGGACGTCGGTCTCCGCGCGGACGTCGCCGACGACCGCGACCGCCCGGCCGCCCGCGCTGCGGACCTGTTCGGCTGCGGTGTGCACCGTGCCCTCCAGCCGCGGGTCGGCCTGGTCGGTCTTGGCGAGCATCACGATGTTCGCCCCGTCTTGCGCGGCCCGCAGCGCGATCGCCAGGCCGATCCCCCGGCTGCCACCACTCATCAGGATCGTCCGCCCGGCCAGCGACCCGCTCATCGGACGTCCCCCATGGCGAGGCCCGCGTGCTTCTGTCGGAGCTGCCGCTTCAGGATCTTGCCGCTGGGATTTTTGGGCAGGGCCGCCGCCAGAACGACGTACTTGGGGCGCTTGAAGCCGGCCAGCCGGGCTCGGCAGTGGTCCACGATGTCCTGCTCGGTCAGCGAACTGCCAGGCTTGGGCACCACGACGGCGGCGACGGCCTCAACCCAGCGGGGATGGTCGATCGCGAAGACCGCCACCTCCGCCACGCCCTCGACCTCATAGACGCATTCCTCGACTTCGCGACTCGCGACGTTCTCGCCGCCGGATTTGATCATGTCTTTCTTCCGGTCGACGACGGTGACCCGCCCGTCCGCGTCCATGACCCCGAGGTCACCGGAATGGAACCATCCGTTGCGGAACGCCTCCGCGGTCTTGTCCGGGTCGCGGTAGTAGCCCAGCGTCGCGTGCGGGCTACGGTGCACGATCTCACCCACTTCCCCTGTCGGCAGCGAAATGTCGTCATCGTCGACCACGCGAGTCTCGACGTTGAGCACCGCCCGGCCAGCCGAGCCGGCGTGGGACAACTGCTCCTGCGGCGGCAGCAGCGTGGCGAGCGGCGACAACTCGGTCTGGCCGTACAGATTCCACAGCCGTACGTGCGGGAGCCGCTGCTGCAGCTCTCGCAGGATCTCGACCGGCATTGGCGACGCCCCGTAGTAGCCCTTGTCGAGGCTGGAGAGGTCGGTGCTGTCGAAGTCCGGGTGGCGGAGCAACGCAATCCACACCGTCGGTGGGCAGAACAGCTTGGTCACCCGCTCCCGTGCAACGATCTGCAGAACCGTCGCCGGGTCCGGCGCCGGCAGCACAATGTTTGTGCCACCGAGATAGATGTTGGGGCCGAGAAACACGTCGAGCTGCGCGCAGTGGTAAAGCGGCAACGAATGCAACTCAATGTCGGTCGATTCGAAGCCGCCGTCGATGACGCAACTGACGTATTGCCACATCAGCGCGCGGCTGGTGAGCAGTACACCTTTGGGTCGCGACTCGGTGCCGCTGGTGTACATCAGCCGGAGCGGGTCGTCGTCGGCGACGGGCACCTGCGGCGGAGCGCCCCCGGTGTCGGCCCAGACCTGGACGTCGTCCCAGTCCTGCAGCGCCGTTGTTCCTGACCCCGAAATGCGTCCCCGCACCGGCAACTTAACCCCGGACAGGGCAACCGCCTTGCCCGCGATCGCGCCGAGACCGTCTTCAGCAACGAAGGCGACGGCCCCGCTGTGCTCGAGGATGAACGCCACCTCCTCGGCGCCGAGCATGAAGTTGATCGGCACCAGCACAAGGCCCAGCCGAGCGGTGGCGAAGCTCAGGACGACGTACTGCCAGCAGTTGTGCGCCAGCAGGGCGAGGCGGTCACCCTTGACCAGGCCCCGCTCGGCCAGCGCACCGGCCAGCCGGTCGATCAGCGCGTCCAGCTCGCGATAGGTCAATCGCACGTCGCCGTCGATCAACCCGACCTTGTCCGGAGATCGTTGCGCCGTACGCCGAGGGATGTCGCCGAGCGCGTGCTGGCGGGCCCGGGCCACCAACGCGTCCAACTCGGCGGGGGCATGAGGTTCTGCGGTCACGGAAGGCTCGCTCCAGTCGATGGTGGGTTCACTGTGGCGCCCCTGGTCCGGCAGGCACACCCCGGGGTCCCGCAGCCGACCTGCCTCCCAGCGCCACCGAAGCAGCTGACATCGTGGCCATCGTCCACCCCACTGCGCCTGGAGGCCCTCGTGCTCGCTGCCGTCTACCGCCGGCCCGGCGACGCCGGCGTCCTCACTGTCGAGCAGCTCGACGCGCCACGACCCGGGCCGGGTGAGGTGCGGGTCCGGCTCAAGGTCGCCGGGGTCAACCCAACCGACGGCAAGTTGCGCCAGCGGGCCCAGCCGGACGACTTCCAGATTCCTGGCCAGGACGGCGCCGGCGACATCGTCCAGGTGGGGTCCGAGGTGGACCCGGCGCGCGTCGGTGAACGGGTCTGGGTGTGGTTTGCCGCAGCCCGGGGCCGTCGCTGGGGCACCTGCGCCCAGGAGACGGTCGTGCCGTCGCGGCAAGCCGTCCGGCTGCCCGACACCGCGTCGTACGACGTCGGGGCCGGCGTGGGGATCCCGGCGATGACGGCGTGGCACTGCCTGTTCGCCGACGGACCGCTGGACGGCCGGACCGTCCTGGTCGCCGGGGGCGGCGGGGCGGTTGGCAACGCCGCGGTCGCGTTGGCCCGGCGCGGTGGCGCTCGGGTGATCACGACCGCCAGCCGGGCGAAGGCGCCGCTGGCCGAGGCCGCCGGCGCGCACGTCGTGCTGGACCGGCACGCTGACGACCTCGGCGCGCAGCTGCGGCGGGCCACACCGGACGGTGTACACCGCGTGGTGGAGCTCGCCCTGGGCGCGAACCTCGCGCTCGACCTGTCGGTGCTCGCGCCGCGCGCCGTGGTGTCGACGTACGCCGATGACGTGCTCCGCCAGGTGCCGGTGCGCGAGCTGATGGTCGCCAACGCGACGCTGGCGTTCGTGCTCATCTACGGGCTGCTCGACATCGACCTGGACGCGGCCGTGGCGGGGGTGTCAGCGGCGCTGGCGGACGGTGACCTGCCGGCGCTGCCGGCGCTGCGCATGCCGCTGGATCAGGTGGGCGCCGCGCAGGACGCTGTCCTGGCGGGGGCTGCCGGCAAGGTCCTGCTCGAGCTGCCCTGAGCCGCAGTCCGGAGCCGCCACGTACGTCTGTGGTCTGCGAGTCGTGCCGCAACAATTCGCTGTTGTGCACCCGCGGGTGGGTCTTGATGAGCTGCCCACGGCTGCAACCCCCCGACGAGCTGAGTATCTGCTCGGATGTAACGCGCTTTCTGATCAGCTCACCAAGGACCAACGAGAGCCGACCGGGACCTCCCGGCACACAACCCGATGCCTGCACATCACAGGTCCTGAAGAGATCGATGGTGGCCGGCAACCAAGACCCCTCCGCACGACTGACCGCAGGTGGTCCAATGACTGGCAACCGCGCTGGTCCCATGACCGTGGCAAGAAGCCGCTCAAAGCCGTGCCCCACTCGTGGCGAGCGACAGCCGGGCCGAGGCAGAAGACAACGACCCGATATCGGATGACGGACGGCCGCGCCGGCCACAGGCTCGGCCGACGGCGTCATCGCGGCCACCCTCAAGACACCTGCGCTGCCGTCCGGGTATCGCGCGGCGCCCACCGGTGGACAAAGCGACGCGCCTGGCCTGGCCGCGTAGGTCAACATCGCTATTGGGTCCGGCCCGAGGCAGAATAACCAGATGACCACTCGACAGGCGATCCTTGGGCTGGGTTTGGCGCTTGAGTACCCGAAGTCTCTGGGCGTATACGACGATTACCAGCAGGCGCAGCGCGTGGTGGACTACCTCTCTGACAACGACTTCGCTGTCCGCAACCTCGCGATCGTCGGCACCGACCTCAGGTCGATCGAGCGCGTCACCGGCCGACTCACCCGCAAGACGGTCGCCCTCGCCGGCGCGCTTTCCGGCTTCTGGGTGGGACTGTTCGTCGGCATCGCGTTCGCACTGTTCAGTGGGCAGGGGCAGGTCGGCTTCTTGTTCACCACACCCATTCTCGGAGCCGCATTCGGACTGGCGTGGGGCCAGGTCGGGTTCAGCGCCATCAGTCGCGGCGGCAGCCGAGACTTTTCCTCGGTAAGTCAGGTGGTCGCCACGCGCTACGAAGTGCTCGTGGAGCACAAGCTCGCCGACCCCGCGCGCGAGCTGCTCGCCGGAATGGCCACCATCTGACCACCAGTTCAGCCTCATGGGCGAAGGACACGACGAAACAGCCGGTCCGTTGTGGTGATCAGACGATCGTGGGTCGTGCCGTCCTGCCTGCGACCAACCTGACGACCGCGTAAATCACCATCCTGCTTGTCGTGTTCATCGGA
>JAYUMN010000333.1:0-2597 GCA_043762595.1 Frankiales bacterium | reverse complement strand
AAATCGAGGAAGGCGCGGTGGTACGGGTGCTGGTTGCCATGGTTCAGACCCCTTGAACGGAGAGTTGGAGGGATTCCTCGTTCGGGATGTCGCTGCGCTTCAGGTCGCCGGCGATCGATCCGCCGCGCAGGACGAGTATCCGGTCGCTCACGGCGAGCAGCTCGGGGTACTCCGAGGAGATGACGATGACGCCCTTTCCGGCGTCGGCGAGCGATCGGATCATGTCCAAGATCTCGTGCTTGGTCCCGATGTCCACCCCGGCGGTGGGTTCATCCATCACGAGCACCTCAGGCTCGGTGCCCAGCCACTTCGCGATGACGACCTTCTGCTGGTTGCCACCTGAGAGCAGGCGAACCGGGCGTGTCGGGTTGGCCACTTTCACCGAGAAGCGCTCAATGAGCGACGTTGCGAGCCGTTTCGCCTTCCCCTCGTTGACCCAGGGTCCCGATCGCACCCTGTCCAGCAGAGGGAGCAACAAATTGTCGTTCACCGAGTGGTCGAGCACGAGGCCCTGGGCCCGACGGTCCTCGGGGATGAGGGCGATGCCGGCCTCGATGGCGGCCCTCGGGTCGCTCACGTCGACGGGCTTGCCACGCAGCAGCACCTCACCGCTCTCCATCTTGTCCACACCGAAGAGACATCGGGCCAGCTCGGTCCGGCCGCTGCCCATCAGTCCGGCCAGGCCGAGGATCTCGCCCTTCCGGACCGTGAACGAGACGTCCCGCACCCGGCGACCGGCGTTCAGGTGACGGGCCTCGAGCAGCACGGGCGCGTCAGGGGTGGCGGTCCGCTCCCGGTAGTGCATCTCGTGCTCGATCGCCTCACCGACGATCCCCTCGACGATCTGGGCCGGGGTCACCTCCGACAGCGCAGCAGTGAACAGGTGCCGCCCGTCGCGCAGAATCGTGATCCGATCGGCGATGCGATAGACCTCATCCATCCGGTGCGAGATGTAGATGATGGAGATGCCCCGCGCCTTCAATCTGTCTACTAGCCCGAACAGCGCCTCCGTCTCGTGCTTAGCGAGGCTTGCGGTGGGCTCGTCCATGATGAGCACCTTTGCGTCCTGCGCCAGCGCCTTGGCGATCTCTGTGAGTTGCCAGTAGGCGGTGCCAAGGCTTGCGACCCTTGTCCGCGGGTCGACGTCCACGTCCATGTCCTCGAAGACCTTGCGCGCTCGGCGTACCGCTTCTCGGTCGTCGACGAGTCCACCGCGTCCGCGCGGCTCGGAGGTCAGGTAGATGTTCTGCGCCACGGTGAGGGTAGGGACGAGGCTGAACTCCTGGAAGACCATCCCGATGCCGGCGTCGCGGGCGTCGTGAATGGACCTCAGTCGAAGTGGCTGACCGTTCACGAAGATCTCCCCCGCGTCCAGGGTGTACACCCCCTGGAGGATCTTCATCAGGGTCGACTTGCCGGCGCCGTTTCCGCCTGCGAGGGCGTGCACCTCTCCGGTGCGGACATCGAAGTCGACCTGACGCAGGACCGTCACGCCGTCGAACGCCTTGGATATGCCGCGCATCTCCACCACGGGCGCAGGTGTAGGTCGGTCGTTGCTGGTCACGGTGGCCTCCGTCAGCTCGTCACGTGCTGGGTGGGTGGTGGTGGCGGCGATTTCCCTCGCCGCCACCAACGGTCTCCTCTTGCCGGAGCAGATCCCCGGCCGTTCTACTTCTTGAAGGAGGACGCGAGGTCTGCGGGTGCGTCCTGCCGGTAGACCTGCTTCCACGCATCGAGGACGTTCTCGTGCGTCACCGGAAGCGCCGGGATCGCGAAGTACGGGGCGGCCTTCTTCCCGAGCTTGGCGCCCGCGGCGATCTGCACCTCGAGGACACCCATGTCGAACGGGCGCTGAGCGCCGAGGCCAACGATCAGCTCGTTCTTGGCCAGCGCGATGGCGGCGTTTTTGCCGAGGTCCTCGGTCGCAATCTTGAGGTCGGCCCGGCCGGCCGCCCGTGCCGCAGCCATCACGCCTTCTGCGGGCACGTCCCACACGGCCCAGATCCCGGCGAGGTTCGGATGCTGGCTGAGCATGGCGCTCGCAGCGGCTTGGGCGTCACCGGCGAAGTCAGGACCCGCGATGCCCTTCGCATCGACGATCTTGATGTCCGGGTAGTCCTTCTGGATCGTCGACTTGAAGGCCTCGTAGCGCTGACGGGTGACGAAGAAGTCGGCCTCGTGGAACACAATACCGATCTCACCCTTGCCGCCGAGCGCCTTCGCCATGAGGTGGGCGGAGGTGACGCCGTTGCCGTAGTCATCAGCCGAGACCACCGACTCGTAGTCCTTGCCGGCGACGAAGCCCTTCGGGGTGTTGCCAATGAAGACCAGCGTCACACCGGCGTTGACAACCTTTCGGTAGGCCGCCGCGGTGGCAACCGGGTCCGTCGGGATCGAAATCATGATGTCGGGTTTCTTGGCCAGGACCGTCTCGATGTCGGAGACCTGCTTGTCCGGCTTGAAGTTCGCATCGGTGGTGGCGACCACCTGGATACCCAGCCGTTTGAACTCGCTGTTCATCCCGTCGATCTGGGCCGTGGACCAGTCATTGCCGCCGTAGTGCATGACGATGGCGGCGGTCAGACCCATGCCCTTGA
>JAYUMN010000332.1:0-1837 GCA_043762595.1 Frankiales bacterium | reverse complement strand
CGCTACGAGGACTTCTACGCCTATACCCACTCGATGGTGCTACGCCTTGCTTCGGGCACGATGCGCTATGTCGACGCCTGGCACGAGATGAGCAAGCTGCGGGCCAAGGGCCTCTTGCCGGAGCAGGTTCTTTAAGACCGGAAGAGGCCGACCCCGCCCTGCGGGATCGGCCTGTGTCGCTTCCTGCTTTGACTAGTCACCTGACTTGTTGCTCGAGCCGTCCTTGTTGTCGTCACCGCTCTTGGCGGGGTTGTGGGTCGGCTTGTGCGTCGGCTTCGGCTCTGGCCTGGGCGTCGGCGTCGCCTTTGGCTCCGGCTCCTTGACAGGCCGGACCGCGACTCCGTGCTTCTCGCAGTCGTTCTCGTGGTTGCCCTCGTGGTCGTTCCTCTCGCCGGGATTGCAGACGGGAGGAGGTGCCACGGCCGCCGTCACCGTGTAGGCGACGATCAGCTGAGAGGGGTTGCCGACACCGTCCGTCGCGTTGACGGTGAAGGTTTGCGGTCCGACGGCGGCGGTGTCGATTGCGGTCCCGGCCGGCACGGTGCCGGTGCAGCTGCCGGCGCCCGAGCCGGCGTCGGTGCAGGTGTAGGCCGCCTTGATGACCTGGCCCGCCGAGTAGGACCCGGCCGGCGCGGTGATGATGATCGACGGGGCGCGGCGGTCGACCTTGAGACCGCCGATCGGACCCGCGGTGGCGCAGTTGCCGGCGATGTCGCAAACGGACACCGAGTTGGTGCTCGCCGACGCCGTCTCAGTGCCGGCGGCGACCGAGGTGCTCAGCGTGAGCGTGGCCTGGGCCGGGTTGGCGAGGCCGGACAGTCCGTCGCTTGCCGAGCAGGCGAAGCTGACGTCGGTCGCGCTCCACGTCGTCGGAGCCGGTGCGCAGGTGATCGACGGCGCCTTGCGGTCAATGCTGATGCCGCCGACCGGGCCTGCCGTGGCACAGTTGCCGGCCGCGTCGCAGACGCGGACTGAGTTGGTGGCGGCCGAGGTCGTCTCGGTACCGACCGGCACCGAGGTGGTCAGCGAGATGTAGGCCTGGGTCGGATCGGCAAGGCCGGATCCGCCGTCGCCCGCCGAGCAGGCGACGCTGACGTTCCCGGCGCTCACGGTTGTCGGCGCGGGTGCGCAGCTGACGGTCGGGGCCAGGCGGTCGACCTGGAGGCCGGTTATCGGGCCCGCGGTCGCGCAGTTTCCGACCAGGTCACAGACCGTGACCGAGTTGGTTGAAGCGGAGACGGTGTTGGCGCCCGCCGGGACCGAGGTGGTTAGCGAGAACTGGGCCTGGGTCGGATCGGCAAGGCCGGAGCCGCCGTCGCTCGCCGAGCAGGCGATGCTGACGTCGGTTGAGCTCCAGCTGGCGGGCGAGGCGGCGCAGGTGATCGTAGGCGCCTTGGTGTCGACCTTGATGCCGCCGATAGGGCCGGCGAGGGTGCAGTTACCTGCCCCGTCGCAGACGGAGAACGAGTTGGTGGATGCCGAGGCGGTCTCGGTGCCGTCGGCCACGAAGGTGGCCAACGAGAACTGGGCCTGGGCCGGGTTGGCAAGGCCGGAAATCGCGTCATTCGCTGAGCAGGCGATGTGGACGTCGCTCGAGCTCCACGCCGTCGGAGCCGCTGCGCAGGCGACCGCCGGCGGGGTCTTGTCGAGCTTCACGGTCAGGCTCTGGGCGGCGCCCGATGTGCCCGTCATGTCGGTCGCGTAGGCGTTGATGGTGGTCGTCCCGTCGGTGGTCACATTGACCAGCACGCTGGCGGCGGGCACCGTCGTCTGCGGGATCTGCTGGGCGCCCGTGGCGCTGTAGGTGATCGACTGGACGCCCGGGCCGTTGCCGTCG
>JAYUMN010000331.1:0-10709 GCA_043762595.1 Frankiales bacterium | reverse complement strand
CGTCGGGGCACCCTCGACGCTCGGGATGTTCCTGCGGACATTCACGTTCGGCAGCTCGACGCGGTTGCCCTCAGGTTGTGGATCAATCGATGCACGCAGTGCCGGCCGGCAGCCCGGCGACGGCCGCCTGGCCGGCTCGATCGGCTCCTTGCTACTGGGCCTGCCCGGGAACAAGGCGCTGCGCTATGCCGGTACGGTGCGGACCGGGTTTACCGACCGGTCGCCGCGCGAGCTGACCGAGCTGCTGGAACCGTTGCGCAGCAACACATCGCCGTCCGTCGAGGCGGTCCCGCGACGGGACGCCGTCGGCGCCGTCTGGGTCCGGCCGACGGTCGTCGGGGGAGCGGGGGGTCCGGTTCATCGAGTGGACCCGCCAGGCCGGCTGCCGCAGCCGGCCTGGCGAGGACTTCGACCCTAAGAAGGTCTCCGACGTCGTCCGCGAGACCTGACGGCTGCGTCGGAGGAGCGCGCTTGCATGACCTGCGCCAGCGTCGTCCGGACAGATAGCCGGCAAAGGCGAGGAGGAGCCGTGCCAGGTCGCAAACCCGGGCCCAGGGTCAAGGATGCCGAGGTCTACGAGGCGCTCCGGGACGAGGGCAAGAAGAGAAGTCGGCCCCGGATCGCCAACGCAGTCACTGACCTCCGGCCCGGTGCCTTCGGCCGTGTCTGGGGCGAGCGATTCGTTGACTGGCTTGGTCACGCTGTGTTAGGCATAACGCCCCACTGCGCTCTCCGACCCCACCAAGGGGGCACCGGTCGTGGACTACGCGTTCGCTCCTGGCGTGACCGGCTACGACGCGCTGGCGCGTGAGCTCCTGACAAACCGCCCGAACACCACGGTGATCAGCCAACGGCACATGAACACCGTCGACGCGTTCCTGACCTTCGTGGCCACCGACCCCTCGACCACGCTGCCGGCCGACGACCTCTATCTCGTGTCGCACGGCAACGACAAGGCCTGGATGCAGATCCAGCTGGACACCATCCAGACCGCAGCGACGACGTTCGAGGTGGCCGAGGCTGCCGTGGCGAGCGGCTCGGTCAACATCCCGAACGGCGTCAACCACGACTCCAGCGGTGACCTGAACTCGATGAGCGTCAACATCCGGGGCTGCCGGATCGGCGTCGCGCACCCATTCGTGGACAAGCTCAAGGAAGCGTTCGGAGGGGAGTCGTCGGTCACCGCCGCCCTGCACTTCCACGAGGTCTACAAGGACAACCGGGCCGGGATGTTCGAGTTTCTGGTCTATGGCTTCACCCTCATTTCGCAGGCGGCGTTCACCGACAAGGCGGCCACCGTCACGGCCATGGACACCAACGGCTTCACCTATCGGGACGGGACGACCACCGTCCCCTCGGCGCTCTGGACCGAGTGGATCCCCCGCAACGTCAGCATCGGTCACCGCGACACCAAGAGCGCCTTCCTCGATCTGGGCCGGACACTCGGCACCGTCGCCAAGCTCAGTACGGCGATCCAGTTCCGGCACGACCGGCCGACCTTCACCTACCGGATCTCCGGTCTGAGCTCGATGCCGGCCGCGCACTCGGCCCAGCTCGACACGTTGCGCCAGTCGCTGAACGACGACGCGACGCAGGCGGATTCGACGTTCGCCAGCGATCACCCGTTCCCGATGTTCAAGCGCTACGACCAGGACAGCATCGACGACTTCGTCGACAAGATGAACTGGCGCTGCTCCTGGGACAGCCGGCACTCGGTGATGACCTGCGTAGGCAGCCAGCACCAGTACACGGTGCTCGTCCCGGTCACCGACCCTCCGGACCTGGCCACGGGCAAGCTGGTCTACAACTTCTACCCGCCGGCCGGGCCGCTGACGGCGATCGACGAGCTGCTCACCACCGACTCCACGATGTTCTACACCGCATAGGGCCTCGAGGGACGACGCGATGGCCGACACCGACACGCTCGCCCAGCTCGCTGGTGAGATCGGCCTCGCCCTCGCGCCACTCGATGCCGCGCTGCAGTCATCCGAGTCGTTCGGCGCGTTCGTGGCCGACCTCGGCTGGGACCTGTCGGTCGTCCCCACGCCGATCACCGCCCTCGGCGGTGCGGTCAGCAGCCTCGTCACGATCCTCGACGCCGGCGAGATCGACACCTCCAGCGTCGGGGCGGCGATCAGCGCGATCCGCAGTGTCATCAGCGGGATCCAAGCGATCGAGAGCCAGCCATCCAGCGCCTTCCCGTCGACGGTCGACCCGGTGGCATTCGCGGCGCAGTTCCCCGAGCAGCTGATCGACTACCTGCTGGTCGACTACCTCGTGACCAAGCACCCGCCCTGGGGGCAGACCCTGCAGGCTCTGGGCGTCATCCGGCTCCAGCCGGTGGCCGCGACGGCCAACCGACCGGCGTACCTCGAGCGGGCGATCGCTTGGACCGACCTGGGGCGCGTCTTGAGCGACCCGACCGCGGTCTTCCGCGACGCCTGGCAGTGGGGGACGGGCACTTTCGACCAGCATGGGTTCTTCAACGCGATCTACGACCTGGCCGTCCGGCTGGGCCTGACCGCCCGGGTCGAGCCGCTCCACCCGGCCATGCGCGACGCGCTGTCGGGCGGGGCCCCCGGTCCGGACGAGATCCATGACTGGGTGCTGAAGGTGCCGGTGGTCGGCGACTCGAACGGCACGTCGCCGGGCGACGTGCCGGTCGAGATCGGCGCCGGCCTGTTCATGCTGCCGCCCACCGCCAGCACCCAGCCCGGCTTCGCGATCATGCCCTACGCGACCGGCACCGAGTCGATCGCCGTCGATCTCACGGACACACTGCAGTTCACCGTCGACGCCGCTTTCGACCTGGCCGGCGGCGTCGGTCTGCTGATCAACCCGGGATCCGTGCCGCAGCTGCTGGTCGACCTCATCGCCTCGTCCGGCGGCGGCACAGCCCCAGGGTCGAGCACCCACCTCGCCCTCGGTCTGGTCTCCACCGCGAGCTCGCCGGTCCTGCTGCTCGGGACGTCCGACGCGAGCCACCTGCAGATCGGCGGGGCGTCACTCACGGTCGGCGCCAGGCTCACGTCCGACAACAAGATCGACGTATACGGCGAGCTGGCGCTGAACCAGGGTCAGCTGGTGATCAAGCCCGGCGACGGCGACGCGGACAGCTTCATCTCCAGCCTGCTCCCTGACGGCGGCATCACCGCGGGCTTCAACCTCGGCGTTGGGGTCTCCAGCACTCAGGGGCTCTATCTCACCGGCAGCAGCGGTTTCGAGATCCAGGTCCCGATCCACGTCACCATCGGACCGATCGACGTCACGTCCGCCACGCTGTCGATCACGCCCGTCGCCGGGTCGATCCCCATCGCCCTCGGTGCGTCCTTCGACGGCAGCCTCGGGCCGCTCAGCGCCAGCGTCGAGAACCTCGGCCTGACCGTGACCATGACCTTCCCACCGACGGGCGGCAACCTCGGTCCCGTCGACCTTGCGCTCGGGTTCAAGCCGCCGAGCGGCGTCGGCCTGGCGATCGACGCCGGAGTCGTCGTCGGTGGCGGCTTCCTGTCGATCGACACGGCCCGCGGCGAGTACGCCGGGGCATTGCAGCTCGAGCTGCTGGACTTCATCGGCGTTTCGGCGATCGGCATCATCGACACCAAGAACCCAGACGGCACAAAGGGTTTCTCGCTGCTGATCATCCTCACGGCCGACTTCGGGCCAGGGATCCAGCTCGGCTTCGGCTTCACCCTCAACGCCGTCGGGGGCCTGCTCGGCCTGAACCGCAGCATGTCCTTCCAGCCGCTGATGGACGGCGTCCGCAGCGGCGCGATCAGCGACATCATGTTCCCCCAGAACGTCGTCGCCAACGCCCCCAAGATCATCAGCGACCTGAGGGCGATCTTCCCGCCGCAGCAAGGCACGTTCCTCATCGGCCCGATGGCCAAGCTCGGCTGGGGCGAGCCGACGCTGGTCAGCGTCTCGCTCGGCGTGATCATCGAGATCCCGCCCGGCGACATCGCGATCCTGGGTGTGCTCAGCCTTGCCCTCCCCGACGAGGACGCATCGATCCTGAAGCTGCAGGTCAACTTCGCCGGGGCGCTCGAGTTCAGCAAGTCGCGGCTCTACTTCTTCGCCTCGCTCTACGACTCGCACCTGCTCTTCATCACCATCCAGGGGGAGATGGGGCTGTTGGTGGCGTGGGGGGACAACGCGAACTTCGTCGTCTCGGTCGGTGGCTTCCACCCGAAGTTCAACCCGCCGCCACTGCCGTTCCCGTCACCGCAGCGGGTGCAGCTCGACATCATCAACGAGCCGTTCGCGCGGATCCGCGCGGATACGTACTTCGCGGTGACCAGCAACACCGCACAGTTCGGGGCCAGCGCGGAGTACTTCTTCGGCTTCTCGGCGCTGTCTGTCCAGGGGCACTCGAGCTTCGACGCCTTGATCCAGTTCTCGCCGTTCCACTTCACCGTGTCGATCTCCACAAGCTTCTCGGTCAACGTGTTTGGCGCGGGCGTATGGGGCATCGACATCGAGCTCACCCTGGAGGGCACGAGCCCCTGGCACGCCTCGGGCAGCGGGTCCCTGTCGTTCCTCTTCTTCTCGGTCACCGTGCCGATCGACTTCACCTGGGGCGACAGCACCGACACCACGCTTCCTCCGCTCGCGGTGATGCCGATCCTGGCCGCCGAGTTCGCCAAGCGGAGCAACTGGAAGGCGCAGACACCGGACGGCAGCAAGCTGCTTGTCGCCCTGCGCGCGCTCGACCCCAACGAGACTGATCTCGTCCTGCACCCGGTCGGGACGCTGCAGGTCAGCCAGCGTGCCGTCCCGCTCGACCTCACCCTCGACAAGGTCGGGTCGCAGAAACCCAATGACGCCAACCGGTTCACCCTGTCCGTCACCTCGACCGGGCTGATCAAGAACCGTGACCTGCAGGAGCAATTCGCTCCGGCCCAGTTCAAGGACGCCAGCGACGCCGACAAGCTGTCCGAGGCGGCGTACGCCCCAGCCGATAGTGGCCTCGAGCTGGCCGCCGGGTCGGTCTACGACTCTGGCGAGGCGTTGACCCGCAACGTCCGTTACGACCTCACCATCGTCGATACGGCGCTGGAACCGGCCCGGTCGCGCTTCTACGCCTACCCCAACGGCCTGTTCCAGCACTGGCTGGGCGGCGCGAGCGTCGCCCACAGCCAGCTGTCCAAAAGCTTCCAGACCCTGACCCACCCGAACGACGGGTCGGTCAGCGTGGCGGCCGAGACCTTCGCCGTCGCCCACCAGGCCGACAACCGGGCCTTCGCCGCTGACTCCACGTCGTTCGCCAGCCGGTGGGCCGCCGAGGACTACCTGAGCAAGAGCGTGGCAGCCGACCCGAGCCTCGACGGCGCCCTGCACGTGCTGCCGCAGTTCGAGGTGGCCGGATGACGCTGCCGACGTATTCGTTCCTGCCGTGGCTGCGGCAGGGTGTGGCCACCACCATAAGCGCCGCCGACGGCGACCACACGGTCGCGACCCGCGCGACGACGCATGTGGAGCTGCACCTGTCCGGCGACCCGGTCGCAGGTGGCGCCGAGCTGATCCAGACCTTCGCGCAGGACATCGCGCTCTACAGCCCCGGCGACATCATCGGCATCGACCAGCGCGCGATTGTGCGTACCGAGCCGCGCAAGTGGATCACCAACTTCGAGGGAAACTACCTGGCCACCGTCGACTTCTACGACGAGGACTTCCCCTGGCGCTACACGCCGGCTGCGGCCAGTCCCGACCACCTGCGGCTGCGCCCGTGGATCACGCTGGTCGTGCTGGCCGAGGGCGAGTTCGACGAGGGGACAAACCTGGCCGGGCGGCCGCTGCCGTACGTCACATTGCACGACGCGTCGGTGCTCCCGTCCGCCGACGAGCTGTGGGCCTGGGCCCACGTGCACCTCAACCAGCCGGTCGACGCGCCCGGCGAGATCGTGTCGACCGACACGATGGCCGTGCTGGAACGCGTGCAGTCCGTCCTGGCGGCCAACCGGGACGACGGCTACTCCCGTCTCATGTCGCCGCGGCGGCTCACCGACAACACGACCTACCACGCGTTCGTTATCCCGACCTTCGAGACCGGGCGGCTGGCCAGCGTCGGGCAGGACCCGAAGCTCGCGCCGTTCGCCACGGCCTCGGCGTGGGCGGCGTACTCGGGGCGTCCCCAGGATCTCGAGCACCCGATCTACTACCGCTGGCAGTTCCGCACCGGCACCGTCGGCGACTTCGAGTACCTCGTGCGGCTGCTGACGCCGAAGCCGGTCGACCCTCGCGTCGGCATCCGCGACATGGACGTGCAGGATCCCGGGTCCAACCTCCCGGGTACCGCGGCGCCACTCGGTGGGATCCTTCGGCTCGGCGGCGCCCTGCAGGTGCCGGTCGAGGACCTGGACGAGACACAGCTGGCCCAGCGAACGGCGTTCGAGGACTGGGACCAGCCCTACCCCAACGTGTTCGAGCAGAGCCTCGCCGCCTTTTTGAACCTGCCGGACGACTACGCCGTGCAGACTGCGGGTGACGCCAACAGCAGCAGTGGCCTGCCGACGGGGATCGGCGACGACCCGGACCCGCTGATCACTGCGCCCCGCTACGGTCGGTGGCAGAGCCTGACCCAGCGGCTGCTCACCGAACGTGACGGGACGCCGGCACCGAACACCGGCAACTGGGTGCACCGGCTCAACCTCGACCCACGGTTTCGCGTGCCGGCCGGCTTCGGCGCCGACGTCGTCGAGAGCAACGCCGAGGAGTATTTGAACGACGCGTGGCAGCAGATCGGTGACGTGCTGGCGGCGAACACCCGCATCCGTCGCTCGCAGCTGGCCGCCGCGACCGCATCCCGTTGGTACGACAAGCATCTGATTCCACTGGCCGCAACCGCACCGGAGCGTGCACTGTCGATGACAGCGCCGGTCCAGTCGCGCGTCCTGCACGCCGGCGTCACCGTCGCGAGCCTGCGAACGACCAGCCGGGTGCCGGTTGCGCTCACCTCGACGGCGATGCGACGCGTCGCCCGTCCGGGGTCCCGGCTGATCCGCAGCCTGCCATTTACCGCGACCGTGACGCCGGGCAACCTGCTGACCCGGGTCGACGCCGGCGAGGTGGAGGTGGCGCCGCCCAAGACGGTGCCGGCCGGCATCGTCACGGTCGACCAGGTCGCCACCGCTGCCGAGCCGGCCGATGGCACCACGTCGGTGCTCGGCCGGCTGGCCCGGATCAGCTGGTTGCCGTGGCTGCTCATCGCCGTCGGCGTCGTGCTGTTCGTCCTGCTGACGCTGCTGCTCCCGCTCGCCGTCGGTCTCGTCCTGGGGCTGGTGATCCTGGCCGCGTTCGTGGCGCTCGCCCGGCGACTGCTCGGCGACCGAAGCCACGAGGCGGCAGCGGCGAATGCTGGGGAGAGCGACCAGACTCCCGAGGCGGTCGGACTGCTGCCCGGCAACCCGGGTTTCGTGCTGACCTTGCCCGGAGCCGGGACGACGACACCCGTGGGGACCGGCGACAGCGTTGTGGCCACGAGGTTCAAAGGCGCCCTGGCCGACTCCTTCGCGCTGATCCAGGCGAGCGCCACCGTTGGCCGGGCACCTGTCCTGCACCGGCTCGACCTCCCCACCGTCACCTCGGTGATGGTCACCGCCATAGAACCCACGAAAACCATTCCGGCCCGGGTGTTCTCGACGATCCAGCTCCCGACGTGGGTGTTCGCCGACCGGACCGACCCGTTCGGCGAGGTCATGGCGTACCCGAAGGTCGACCTACCGATGTACCTGCCGCTCAAGCAGATCTCGGTCGAGTTGTTCCTGCCCAACATCAACCTGATCGCGCCCAACAGCATCACGCTGATCGAGACCAACCAGCGGTTCATCGAGGCCTACATGGTCGGCCTCAACAACGAGTTCGGACGCAAGCTGCTCTGGCGCGAGTACCCCACGGACCAACGCGGTTCGTACTTCAGGCAGTTCTGGGACGTCCGTAGCGTGATCAACGGCGAAGGACTGAGCGAGGCCGCGCTGAAGGAGCAGCTGTACGACATCCCCGAGCTGCACCGGTGGCCGCTCGACTCCGACCTGGGCACGCACAGCAACCGGCAGAGGGCGGGCGAGCACCGCGAGCAGGCGGTACTGGTCATCCGCGGCGAGCTGCTCAAGAAGTACCCCACCGCGATCATCTACGCCCACCGCGCGCAGTGGGAGACCGACAGCCACGGGAACCCAGACCTGACCAAGGTGCGCACCCTCGTTTCGCTGACCCCTGTGGAGGAGGACAAGCCGCCGCCGGACAAGATGCGCTCCCCGCTCTACGAGGCCAAAGTCAACCCCGATATCTACTTCTTCGGTTTCGACCTGAGCATCGAAGAGGCCAAGGGCGGGTCGGGGCATTCGCCGGACAGCGACCCCGGGTGGTTCTTCGTCCTTAAAGAGCGCCCCGGCGACCCGCGATTCGGGCTCGAGCTGTCGCCGACGGCGCACCCCGAGGTGCTCGACGAGCTCTCCTGGGACGACGCGCTCGGCGCAGTTCTGCCCGGTGGCGCACCGCAATTCCTCACCGGGACCGGCCTCGGCGCCGTCACCTTGTCGCCGGTGCCCAGCGGCGACCCGGAGGGCAAGGGACCGCAGCGTTCGGACGACGAGCTGGCGATCGCCGCGCCGCCCAGCGCGGCCCGCTGGGCCTACCTGCTCCTCCGGCCGCCCGTGATGGTCGCCGTCCACGCCGACCAGATGCTGCGCAGCCCATGACCACGCCCCAGCAGCCCTTTGACAGCTTCGACACCGTTCGGTTGACAGTGGCCGCGGCCCGCTCGGCCTGGACGGCAGCTGCGGGCGCCGGGACCCAACAGCGTCGCGCCGCCGACGAGAAGATCGCCGGGGCGTTGCGCGCGTTCGCCGGGTTCAGTGACCCTCGCACCGAGATCGGCCGGCTGACCGACGACGCACCGGTCACCATGCTTCCGGTCCGCATCGAGACCCGCTTCGCCAACGCCGGCTCCGCGGAGGCGCCGCGGCCACAACTTTGGGTTCGCGTCTACCCCGATGACGTGTCGGTCGACACCTTCGAGCCGGACCTGTCCGACGCGGAGGTGGCGGGGGCGAAGACCTACTGGCAGCGCCTGGTCGCCGCCGGAGGCGTGGAGGACGCGCAGCGAGCCGCCTGGGCGGGGCTGGTCGCGGCGTTCGGGTCCGGGCGGTCCGGGTACCTCCTCGACACCTACCGGCCGGTGAGCCCCATGCCGGTGCCCGACAAGACGGACCCGACCGACGAGATTCTCGTCGTACCGACCCAGACCCCCCTGGCCGCAATGGAAGCCGGCGCGATCAGCACCTACTGGGTCGCCGTCTGGCGGGCCGACGGGGATGTCACGGCTCTCGCCGCCGCGACCAGCGCGCTCGACACGGCCGTTGGTGCGGCGCGCGCGACCCAGCTCATTGCGGCGTACCGGCCGTCCAACCTTGCTGACCAGCCGGTGCTCCCGACGACCAAGGCCGGTGTCACCGCATCCGTGGCCTTCGTGGTGTTCCCGCCGGACCCGCCGGCCAAGCAGTGGTCCTGGTCGCAGGCGCCGCACGTCACCGACTTCCCCGAGCGGTTCGTGGTCCTGGGCTACCAGGACGACGTCCAGGTGCTCGAGGCGATCGGAGCCGTCGTCACCACGCCCCTATACGTCGGGCCCGACCCCTCGGCCGACCCGTCCGACTCCATCCACCCGGACGGGGACTCCCTGGCGGTCCCGGACGAGCTGCTCTGGCTGGTCGACTTCGAGCGTGCCCAAGCAACGGGACTGGGGCTGGCGATCGACCTCACCCCGGAGCAGGCGCGGGCCGGCTTTGACCGGCTGCTCGTCGTCGGCGTGCAGATGAGCGCGAGCTCCGGGGACGGGCAGGCCGCCCTGCAGGATCTGCTGCTTCATCACCAGTCCGGTCGGACCGGGCTCGCCCTTGTGCCGCAAGGCTCTCCAGCCCACAACACGACTGGCGCCGGCACGGCGTACACGAGGGTCGACGACCCGGACGCGAGCTTCGACGACCGACTGCACGAGCCGCTCTTCACGCCGGTAAGCGACCCGATGGCCAAGCGCGACGGGCAGTGGGTCGCCGAGGCGCTCGGCATCGACCCGAGCCTCTTCGGCACCGTCCACGGAGCCGGTGGCGTCGACCAGATCCAGGCCCGGGCGATGCAACGGGCCCTCTGGCCGGCGACCCTGGGCTACTGGATGGACAAGATGATGACTCCGGTTTTCGACGACGACATCGTCGCGCAAACCCAGTCGTTCTTCACTCAGCACGTCAGCGGCCGTGGGGCTGTGCCCTCTTTACGGGTCGGTCGCCAGCCCTACGGCATCTTGCCGACAACGGCGTTCTCCCGGATCGGCTGGATCGGCCGACCCGGCAACGGCCGGCTGGTCGGTGGGTTCGGATCAGGCGCCCAGCCACGGTTCCTGGCCGGCCTCCTGCAGCTGCTGCGCGAGATCGACGGCGACTGGACGAAGATGAGCTCCACCGCGGCGTATGTCGGCAAGACCGGTGACGCGCACCAGATGCTGCTGGACATCATTGGGCTGCAACCGGACTCGGTCGAGTATTACTGGCGTTACAGCGAGAGCCTCACCGAGCTCTACAACGTCGTCAACCTGTGGGGCTTCGGGCCGCAGTTCGTGCAGGCACTCGCAGGCCTGGGCCTCAACGGCGCCGCTCGTGGGTTGCTGGCCGAGCTCGGTGCCGGCGAAGCGGCTCCGGACATCTTGCAGCACG
>JAYUMN010000330.1:0-1798 GCA_043762595.1 Frankiales bacterium | reverse complement strand
CCCCAGCCGAGCGGCGACGGTGCCGTCGTGCGTGAGCTCCAACCGGCGGACGGCACTGCGCTGCTCGGTGCCGCGGGCCTCGACCGAGGAGAACAGGCTATAGAGCGCACCAAGTGGCTGGGAGAACTGCGGCCGAGGTCCGAGGCGCGGGGCACGTCCGCGCTCGGCGGTGACCAGACCCTCGGCCCGAAGCCGTCGCAGGGCCTCGCGGACGGTCTGCCGGCTGACGGCGTACTGGGCAACCAGGGCGTGCTCGGCCGGGAACGCGTCGGCGAACTCCCCGGTGTCCAGCCGCCGACGCAGGTCGGCATCGAGCTGGGCCCACAGCGGAAGTGGGCTGCGCCGGTCAAGGACAGACGGGCCGGCTGATGCCATCGTGCTCCCTTGCGCTCGGCAGATCCTGGTGAGAATGTACGGATGTTCGGCCTCGACGGCAAGGTCGGGCCAACACATCGTCAGGAGTCCGCGTGCAGGTCATCACGATCGAGACCCCCGAGCTCGGCGACCGGAGCTATGTCGTCGGCGAGGGTGGGCCCGGCACCGAGGCCGTGGTCATCGATCCGCAGCGCGACCTCGACCGGGTCGAGGCGGTCCTCGCCGAGCGGGGCTGGACCTGCGTACTGGTGGCCGAGACGCACCTGCACAACGACTACGTCACGGGAGGCCTGGAGCTGGCCCGGCGGACCGGCGCGACGTACGCGGTGCAGGGGCGCGAAGACGTCGCGTTCGAGCGGTGCGCTGTGCATGAGGGCGACATCCTTTCGGCCGGCACCCTGGAGATCCGGGTGCTGGAGACTCCCGGCCATACCGAGAACCATGTGTCGTACGTGATCGGCCACCACGGCCAGCCCACCGCGGTGTTCTCCGGCGGCGCACTGCTGTACGGCGCGGTCGGTCGCACCGACCTGGTCGACCCCGACCGGACCGTGCACCTGACCCACGCTCAGTACCACTCGGCGCACAAGCTCGGCCACCTGCACGACGACGCGGCGCTGTATCCCACCCACGGGTTCGGCTCGATGTGCTCCTCCGGCGGGAGCAGCGGCGCGACCGCCAGCACGATCGGCGCCGAGAAGCGGGTCAACGTCGCGCTGACCGAACCCGACGAGGAGCGCTTCGTCACCGACCTCATCGCCGGATTAACTGCCTACCCGGCTTACTACGCCCACATGGGTGCCCGCAACGCCGCCGGCCCTGCCGGCGCCGACCTGTCCGCGCCCGGACCCGTCGACGCCTACGAGGTCGCCAAACGCATCGCCACCGGCGAGTGGGTGGTGGACCTGCGCGACCGGACAGCCTACGCAGCAGACCATCTCGCCGGCAGCATCGGGATCGCCCTCGATCCGCAGTTCGCGACCTACCTCGGCTGGCTGATCCCCTGGGGCACGCCGCTGACCCTGATCGGCGACAGCGCAGCCCAAATCGGCGACGCGCAGCGCCAGCTCGTCCGGATCGGCATCGACCGACCGGCTGGTGCCGCAACCGGTCCGCTCGCCGAGCTCGCCGGCCGCACCGAGGTCCGCGGCTACCCGCAACGCACCTTCACCGACCTGGCTGCTGCGACCCAGCCGACCGTCCTTGACGTACGCCGGGACGACGAGCGGGCAGGCGGCGCCATCGCCGGCTCGGTGCACATCCCGCTGCACAGCCTGCTCGCCCGGATGCCGGAGGTCCCAACGGGCCAGCTCTGGGTGCACTGCGCCGCCGGGTTCCGCGCCAGCATCGCCGCAAGCCTGCTCGACCGCGCCGGCCACAACGTCGTGTTTATCGACGACGACTGGGAGCACGCTGCCGCCGC
>JAYUMN010000329.1:0-11200 GCA_043762595.1 Frankiales bacterium | reverse complement strand
ACCGACAACCCATCGGCCCCGGCGTCAACACACGCCCGCGCAATCGCCGCGATGTCGGTGACGTCCGGGCTGAGCTTGGCAAAGACCGGCACCCCCGGCGCGGTGACCCTGCGCACGGCCGCGACGACAGCTGCCGCGGCGTCCGGATCGCAGGCGAACACCTGGCCGCGCTCCTCGACGTTGGGACACGAGATGTTGACCTCAACCATCGTGAGCCCAGGCCGGCCGCGCAGCCGCTGCGCGAGCTTGGTGTAGTCCTCGACGCTGCCGCCGGCGATCGAGACGACGGCCCGGGCCCCGCGCTCGGCCAACCAGGACAGGTCCTTGTCGAGGAACGCCTCGATGCCCGGACCCTGCAGGCCGATCGAGTTGAGCATCCCGCTCGGCGTCTCGGCCATCCGTGGGGTCGGCCGGCCGGATCTCGGCGCGAGCATGATCGATTTGGTGACGACCCCGCCGAGCAGGCTGACGTCGAAGAACTGGTCGAGCTCCTGACCGGCTGCTGCGCACCCAGACGCGGTGAAGACCGGGTTGGGGAACTCCACCCCGGCCAACCGGGTCGTCATGTCGATGGCCGGGCTGCGGGACGGAGCGCTGGGAGGTCGTACCGTCAGCTCACTCACCTGGCAGCTCCGTCGGCATTGATCGAACCGAGCGCATCGGCCGGCACCGTGCCGACGTCGTCCCACCTGACCCGGTCGCCGAGGAACACCGGGCCCTCGACGCAGGAACGCAGCATCCGGGTCACCCCGTCGTCGCCGATGACCGGCAGGACGCAGGTCATGCAGACGCCGATGCCGCAGGCCATCGACTCCTCGACCGCGACCTGGGCGGGGACACCTCGGGCGGCGGCGATCTCGGAGACCGCGCGCAGCATCCCCATCGGCCCGCAGGCGTAGACGACCTCGCTGCCGGTCTTTTCAAGCACCTGCGCCAGCACGTCGGTGACGACACCACGCTCCCCGACGCTGCCGTCGTCGGTGGTCACCGCAATCGTGGTCGCGATGCGTTTGGCGTCAAGCTGGCCGAACAGCCGGTCCGCGCTGCCCGCCCCGAGCACGAAGTCGACGCGGCAGCCCCGGTCGCGCAGCATCGTTGCGAGCGGCAGCAGCGGCGCGCTGCCGTAGCCGCCGCCGACCAGCGTCGCCGTCACCGGCGCGGTCGGCAGCGGAAACGGTTTGCCGAGCGGTCCGACCACGTCGAGCTTGTCCTGCGGGCGTCGGCCGGCCAGCCACGCGGTGCCCTTGCCGTGCACCGCGAAGATGAACTCGACGGTGCCGCCGTAGACACCGCGTTCCTTCACCTCATAGATGGCAAAGGCGCGTCGCAGCAGCATCGAGGACTCCGGCCCACCGACCTGGACGGCCACGAAGTGACCGGGTCGGGCCTGCTCGGCCATGCCTGGCGCAACCACCGTCATGGCGTGATAGGCACCCACCTTGCGCATCGACAGCACCTCGCCCTGCACCTGCACCGGCATTAGCCGTCCCCTCTCGACAGCCGCAGGCCGGCGTGGTGCTCCTGGAGGGAACGCACGCCGATGTCACCGCGGACCAGGGCCTCGATGCCCTGCACGCATGCTGCCGCGCCCTGGATGGTGGTGATGCAGGGGATCCCCCGAAGCACCGCCGCGGTACGGATCTCATAGCCGTCCAGGCGCGGCCCGACCCCCCAGGGGGTGTTGATGACGAGATCGACCTCGCCGGCGAGCAGCCGCGGCACGATGCTGTTGCCCTTGCCTTCGGAGTGCTTGCCGACCACGGTCGCCAGCACGCCGTTGCGCCGGAGCACGTCGGCGGTGCCCTGGGTCGCGAGTACCTCGAAGCCGAGATCGGCGAGCCGCTTGACCGGAAAGATCATCGCGCGCTTGTCGCGGTTGGCGACGCTGACGAACACCTTGCCCTTGGTCGGCAGGTCGCCGTAGGCCGCCGATTGACTCTTGGCGAAGGCCGTCCCGAAGACCGCGTCAATGCCCATCACCTCACCGGTCGACTTCATCTCCGGTCCGAGCACGGTGTCGACACCGGCGCCGTCGATGGTCCGGAACCGCCCGAACGGCAGCACCGCCTCCTTGACCGAGATCGGTGCGTCCGGTGGCAGATCGGCGCCGTCGCCGCTGCGTGGCAGCAGTCCCTCGGCCCGCAGGCCGGCGATGCTGGCCCCGAGCATGACGCGGGCGGCGGCCTTGGCCATTGGGACGGCGGTGGCCTTGCTGACGAACGGGATCGTCCGGCTGGCCCGGGGGTTGGCCTCCAGGACGTAGAGCACGTCGTCCTTCATGGCGTACTGCACGTTGAGCAGTCCCAACACCCCGATGCCTCTGGCGATGGCCTCGGTACTGCTGCGGATCCGCTCGAGATCGGTGCGGCCCAGCGTGATCGGCGGCAGCGCACAGGCCGAGTCACCGGAATGGATTCCCGCCTCCTCGATGTGCTCCATCACGCCGCCGAGATATAGCTCCGCCCCGTCGTAGAGGGCATCGACGTCGATCTCGACGGCGTCCTCGAGGAAGCGGTCGACGAGCACCGGGGCGTCCGGCCCGATCAGGGTGGACCGCGAGACGTAGTCGATGAGCATCTCATCGCTGTAGACGATCTCCATGCCGCGCCCACCGAGGACATAGGACGGCCGCACCAGCACCGGGTAGCCGACCACCTCGGCGATCGCCCGAGCCTCGTCGTACGACGTGGCGGTGCCGTGCTTGGGGGCGGGCAGCCCGCCCGCGGCGAGCACCGCTCCGAAGGCGCCGCGCTCCTCGGCTAGGTGGATTGCTTCGGGGGTGGTGCCGACAATCGGCACCCCACAGTCCTTGAGCTCCTGGGCAAGGCGAAGCGGCGTCTGGCCACCGAGCTGGACGACGACGCCGACGAGCTCGCCGCCGCCGGCGCGGGCCGATTCGGTCTCGGCGGCGACGACCTCGAGGACGTCCTCGACGGTGAGCGGCTCGAAGTAGAGGCGGTCGCTCGTGTCGTAGTCGGTCGACACCGTCTCGGGATTGCAGTTGACCATCACGGTTTCGAAACCGGCGTCGTGCAGGGCGAACGAGGCGTGCACGCAGGCGTAGTCGAACTCGATGCCCTGGCCGATCCGGTTGGGACCGCTGCCGAGGATCAGCACCTTGCGCTTCGAGGACGGCGCAACTTCGGTCTCGTCGTCGTACGACGAGTAGTGGTAGGGCGTCTCGGCCGCGAACTCGGCTGCGCAGGTGTCGACGGTCTTGTAGACCGGTCGTACCCCGAGCTCGTGCCGCAGCGCGCGCACCTGCTGCTCGCGGATGCCACGCACAGCGGCGATCTGCTGGTCGCTGCAGCCCATCCGCTTCGCTTTGCGCAGCAGGGGTTCTGACAACTCGCCGGTCTCGAGCGTCAACCGCAACTCAACGAGCTGCATGAGCTGGTCGACGAACCACGGATCGATAGCGGTCGCCTCGATGACCTGCGCCGGGGTGGCGCCGAGGCGAAGCGCCCGCTCGACGGTGTGCAGCCGACCGTCGTGCGGGGTCCGCGCGAGCTCCAGCGCGTCCTGTGCGGTGCCCGGTGGATCGGGGGTGACCCAGAAGCCGCTCGGCGACTGCTCCAGGGACCGCATCGCCTTCTGTAGCGCCTCGACGAAGGACCGGCCGATGGCCATCGCCTCGCCGACGCTCTTCATCGTGGTGGTCAGCTCATGGTCGGCGCCGGGAAACTTCTCGAAGGCGAACCGCGGGATCTTCACCACGACATAGTCGAGGCTGGGTTCGAAGGCGGACGGCGTCTCGCGGGTGATGTCGTTGGGGATCTCGTCGAGGGTGTAGCCGATCGCCAGCTTGGCGGCAATTTTGGCGATCGGGAAGCCGGTCGCCTTGGACGCCAGTGCGCTGGACCGGGAGACGCGGGGGTTCATCTCGATCACCACGATGCGTCCCGTCGCGGGCTCGACGGCGAACTGGATGTTGCACCCGCCGGTGTCGACGCCGACGGCGCGGATCACGTCGATGGCAATGTTGCGCATCCGCTGGTATTCGCGGTCGGTCAGCGTCATCGCCGGTGCAACCGTCACCGAGTCACCGGTGTGCACGCCCATCGGGTCGAGGTTCTCGATTGAGCAGATGACGACGACATTGTCATGCCGGTCGCGCATCAACTCGAGTTCGTATTCCTTCCACCCGAGGATCGACTCCTCGAGCAGCACCTCGCTGGTTGGGCTCGCGTGCAGCCCGCCCCCGGCGATCCGGCGCAATCCCGGCTCGTCGTGCGCGATCCCGGAACCGCTGCCGCCCATCGTGAACGACGGCCGGACGACGACCGGGTAGCCGAGCTCGGCGGTCGCGGCGAACACCTCGTCCATCGTGTGACAGACCGCGCTTCGTGCGCTCTCGGCGCCGATTTCGGCCACGATTGCTTTGAACTTCTGCCGGTCCTCGCCTTTCTGGATCGCCTCGACATCGGCGCCGATCAGCTCGACGCCGTAGCGCTCGAGCACCCCCGCGTCGTGCAGCGCGATGGCGGCGTTCAGCGCAGTCTGGCCACCCAGGGTCGCCAGCAGCGCGTCCGGCCGCTCCTTGGCGATGATCATCTCGACGTACTCCACCGTGATCGGCTCGATATACGTCGCGTCCGCGAACTCCGGGTCGGTCATGATCGTCGCCGGGTTGGAGTTGATCAGGGTGACCCGCAGCCCCTCGGCCCGCAGGACCCGGCAGGCCTGCGTGCCGGAGTAGTCGAACTCCGCGGCCTGCCCGATGAGAATCGGCCCCGAACCGATCACCAGGACATGTTTGAGATCCTCGCGGCGCGGCAAGTCAGGCCTCCATGAGCTCGGCGAAACGCCGGAACAGCCCGGTGGCGTCATGCGGCCCGGGCGCCGCCTCGGGGTGGTACTGCACCGAGAAAGCCAGCGCCTGCGGGCAACTCAGCCCCTCGACGACGTCGTCGTTGAGATCGACGTGGCTCACCTGCACCGGGCCGTAGGCCGTGTCGGTCGGCCCGTCGAGCCTCGCCTGAACGGCGAACCCGTGGTTGTGGCTGGTGATGTGCACCCGGCCGGTCGAACGGTCCTGGACCGGCTGGTTGACCCCCCGGTGGCCGTAGCGCAGCTTGTAGGTGCCAAAGCCCAGCGCCCGGCCGAGCACCTGGTGGCCGAAGCAGATGCCGAAGACCGGCACGCCGGCGTCGAGCACGCCGCGGACCGCGTCGACCGCATAATCGGCGGTGGCCGGATCGCCTGGCCCGTTGGAGAAGAAGACCCCGTCCGGGGCAACGGCCAGCAGGTCGGCTGCGGTCGAGATCGCCGGCAGGACGTGCACCTCGCAGCCGGCCTGCGCCAGGTGCCAGGGGGTGCGCCGCTTGATACCGAGATCCATGGCTGCGACGGTGAATCGCCGCACCCCGACCGCCGGCACAACGTACGCCGAGGCAGTGGAGACCTCGCGGGCGAGATCGCTGCCGGCCATGCCGGGGCTTGCAAGGACCCGACCGTGCACCTCGTCGACGTCGGCGCCGGTGCTGTTGATCCCGACCCGCATGGCGCCGCGCTCGCGCAGGTGACGGGTCAGGGCGCGGGTGTCGATGCCGCTGATGCCGACGACGCCCTGCGCCTCGAGCTCAGCCGGCAGCGTCCGCTCGGAGCGCCAGTTGCTGGCCACCCGCGATGGGTCGCGGACGACGTAGCCGCTGACCCAGATCCGGTCGGATTCGGCGTCCTCGTCGTTGACGCCGGTGTTGCCGATCTGCGGCGCAGTCATCACGACGACCTGCCGGTGGTAGCTGGGATCGGTGAGGGTCTCCTGGTAGCCGGTCATCCCGGTGTTGAAAACCGCCTCCCCAAACGTCTCGCCGACCGCGCCGTAGGCCTCGCCGCGAAAGCTCCGGCCGTCTTCCAGGACGAGCACGGCGGGGGTCACCGGGTCACCACCGGGAGCTGGGCAGAGATCGCTTCCACGAGCCGGCGGTGCGCGGTGTGGTCGGTGGCCCGGAAGCCGCTGGTCAGCACGCGCGGGCCGAGCCGCCAGGTGATCGCGAGCATCCCGCCGCTGACGACCTTGCCGGCCAGTGCGACATCGATCGCGGCTGATTTCACCGCCTCGTAGGGGATGAACAACTCGGGCAGCCTTTCGCGGTCGATGTGCACACCGTCGGTCGCGAGGACCAGCTCGCCGGTGGCCCGGTCGGACAGGTGGTGCACCGCGACCCGGTCCATCCAGTCACCGGTGAAGGTGGTCCCGACGAACAGCCCGGCGGTCGCCGCGACCACGACGTGCCGGTCATCGGCCGGCTGCGGCGGCGGCGGGAGGGCGCCCTGCCGGCGTTGCCGGCCACGCCATCCCTTCAGCATGAGCAGCGAGAAGCCGGCAGCGAAGGCCAACGTGCCCATGGTCAACAGGACGCGGAGCAGCATCAGGCCGGCTTGCCGTCGAGGACCGTCGGTCGCCCCCGCAGGAAGGTCGCGCGGACCCGGGCCGGCAGTTGCCGGCCGGCGAACGGCGTGTTGCGACTGCGGCTCGCCGTCTGGGCCGGGTCGACCGTCCAGCTCGTCCCGGGGTTGACGAGCACCAGGTTGGCTGGTTCACCGACCGCGATCGGCCGGCCATGACCCTCCAGACGACCGATGCGGGCGGGGGTCTCGCTCATCCGCGCGGCCAGCTGTCGCCAGCTCAGCCGGCCCGGCTCGACCATCGTCTGCACCACGACCGACAGCGCGGTCTCCAGGCCGGTCATCCCGGGCGAGGCCGCCCCCCACTCGGTTTCCTTGTCCTCCAGCGCATGTGGCGCGTGGTCGGTGGCGACGCAGTCAACCGTGCCATCGGCCAGCCCAGCGCGCAGCGCATCGATGTCGGTCTGCGTGCGCAGCGGCGGGTTGACCTTGTACGTCGGGTCGTAGGTGGCCGCCAGGTCGTCGGTGAGCAACAGGTGGTGCGGGGTGACCTCGGCGGTGACGTCCCAGCCATGGCCCTTGGCCCAGCGGAGCAACTCGACGCTGCCCGCGGTCGAGACGTGGCAGATGTGCAGGCGTCCACCGACGTGCCCGGCCAGCAGGCAGTCGCGGGCGATGATCGCCTCCTCTGCGACGGCCGGCCAGCCGCCGAGGCCGAGCAAGCTGGAGTTGATGCCCTCGTTCATCTGCGCGCCGACTGTCAGCCTCGGCTCCTGGGCGTGCTGGGCGATCACGCCGTCGAAGGCCTTGACGTATTCAAGGGCCCGCCGCATCAGGCTGGCGTCGCTGACACAGTGCCCGTCGTCGCTGAAGACCCGCACCCGGGCGGCGCTGTCGGCCATCGTGCCGAGCTCGGCCATCTGCTCGCCGCGCAGCCCGACCGTCACCGCGCCGACCGGGACGACGTCGCAGTGACCGGCCTGCTGGCCGAGCCGCCAGACCTGTTCGACCACCCCGGCGGTGTCGGCGACCGGGTCGGTGTTGGCCATCGCGTGCACCGCTGTGAATCCACCGAGGGCGGCCGACAGGGTGCCCGTCTCGACGGTTTCGGCGTCCTCCCGACCTGGTTCGCGCAGGTGGGTGTGCAGGTCAACGAGCCCGGGCAGCAGCACGCAGCCCGCGCCGTCCAGGACGTGCGCGCCGGAAAAGCCGGCACCGATCGCGCTGATGGTCGAGCCATCGAGCAGCACGTCGACCGGCTCGCCCTCGCCGTACAACAGGACGTTCTTCAGCAGCCAGCTCACCGGCCTACGCCTTCCTGGGTCGGGACACCGATGGCGGGTTGGGAGCCGCCGAGCAGCAGGTACAGCACCGCCATGCGGACACTCACGCCGTTGGCGACCTGCTCGACAATGGTCGACCGCAGGCCGTCGGCGACCTCCGGGGCGATCTCCATGCCGCGAATCATCGGACCGGGGTGCATCACGATTGCGTCGTCGGCGAGCGTGGTCACCCGGCGGACGTCCAAGCCGTAGCGGCGGGCGTATTCACGGGTCGAGGGGAAGTAGGCCGCGCCCATCCGCTCCTTCTGCACCCGCAGCATCATGACGACGTCGCTTTTGGGCAGTACCGCGTCGAGGTCGTAGGACACCTCCGCGGGCCAGGCCCCGACGCCGACCGGCAGCAGGGTGGGGGGGGCGACCAGCGTGACGTCGGCGCCCAGGGTGTGCAGCAGGAGCACGTTGCTCCGGGCCACTCGGCTGTGCAGGATGTCACCGACGATGGTGACCTTGAGGCCCTCGATCCGGCCGAGCCGGCGGCGCATCGTATAGGCATCGAGCAGGGCCTGCGTCGGGTGCTCATGGGTGCCGTCACCGGCATTAACGACCGACCCGCGGATCCACCGGGAGAGGTTGGCCGGCGCACCGGACCAGGAGTGCCGGATGACGACGGCGTCCGAACCCATCGCCTCAAGCGTCAGCGCGGTGTCCTTGAGGGTCTCGCCCTTGCTGACGCTGCTGCCTTTCGCAGCGAAGTTGATGACGTCGGCCGACAGTCGCTTGGCGGCCAGCTCGAAGCTCGTCTTGGTGCGGGTCGAGTCTTCGAAGAACAGGTTGACCACGGTGCGGCCGCGCAGTGTCGGCAATTTTTTGACGGTGCGCTCGGCGATCTGGGCGAGCTCCTCGGCGGTGTCCAGGACGAGGAGAGCGTCGGACAGGCTGAGATCGGCGGCCGACAGCAGATGTCGCTTCATGCCCGGCCACCGGCCGGGCCGAGCAGGACCGCGTCCTCGCCGTCGGTTTCGGTCAGCCGCACGTGGATTGCCTCCCGCAGCGAGGTGGGGATGTTCTTGCCGACGTAGTCGGCCCGGATCGGCAACTCGCGATGGCCGCGGTCGATGAGTACGGCCAGCTGCACCGCCCTGGGTCGACCCAGATCGGCGAGCGCATCGAGCGCGGCCCGGATGGTCCGGCCGGAGTACAGCACGTCGTCGACCAGGACCACCAGCTTGCCGTCGACCCCCTCGGCGGGGAGGTCAGTCGGCTCGAGGGCCCGTGGAGACTTCAGCCGCAGGTCATCGCGGTAGAGCGTGACGTCCAGGCTGCCGGCCGGGACGAGCACGCCCTCGAAGGCCTCGATCCGGCCGGCCAGCCGCCGCGCGAGCACCGGGCCGCGGGTCGGGATGCCGAGCAGGACCACGCCATGGCCACCGCCGGTGTTCTCGAGCAACTCGTGCGCCATCCGGTCGACCATCCGGGCCAGCTCAGAAGCCGCGAGGACCTGCCGCGCCGCGGCAGGGTCACCGGAGATGGGTCGTTCCTGGGCAGCCGTCATAGGCCCGCGCTCCTTCCCCGCCTCACGGGACGGGCTCGGTGGAGATCTGCCGCGACCGTAGCAGCCCGGCCTCGCCAACAGACCCGGCCACGCGGGGTGACGCGGCAGCGGTTGACCAGGTGCTTGGGGCAGGCCTATCGTCACGGTCAGTCACCACTCGGCCCGGGCGGCCCAAACCTGGATCACCCAGAAGGGGGGCACACCATGAGTGAGTACGCGAAGGCACTCGGTGGCCGGCTGCGGGCGATTCGAACTCAGCAGGGGCTGTCCCTGCACGGGGTCGAGGAGAAGAGCCAGGGCCGCTGGAAGGCCGTCGTCGTCGGCTCCTACGAGCGCGGCGACCGCGCGGTGACCGTGCAGCGCCTCAGCGAGCTCGCAGACTTCTACGGCGTACCGGTCGGTGAGTTGCTGCCCGAGGGCCAGATGGCGGCCGCAGCGCCCGAGGCCGCCGCCCGGATCATCATCGATCTCGAGCAGCTGTCCAGCGTGCCCCGCGAGCAGGCGGCCCCGCTGGCCCGCTACGCGGCGACCATCCAGTCCCAGCGCGGCGATTACAACGGCCGGGTGCTGTCGATCCGGCAGGAGGACCTGCGCTCGCTCGCGGTCATCTACGACGCGTCGCCGAGCGCGCTGACCGAGCGGCTGATCGGCTGGGGCGTGCTGTCCTCGGACGCCCGCCGGGCCCTCGAGGTCTGAGCCGCTACACCGCCAGTGACGGCTTGAGCTGCAGGAGCCGGGCCAACAGGCCGTTGACGAAGACCGGGCTCTCGTCGGTCGACAGGCTCGCGGCCAGTTCGACGGCCTCACTCACCGCGACCCCGTCGGGCACGTCATCGCACCAGAGCAGCTCATAGACCCCGATCCGCAGCACCGCGAGGTCCACCGCGGGGAAGCGGTCGATCGTCCATGCCTCGGCGTACGTCGAGAGCAGCTCATCGATTCGAGACCGGTGCAGCGCGACGCCCTTGACGAGGGTGACGGCGTAGTCCGGCACCGGCGGGTCGGCTTGGGCGAGCCGCTCCCGCAGTGTCTCCAGCGGGTCGGTCCGGCGCTGGTCGGCTTCGTACAGCACATCCAGGGCCCGCTTGCGGGCCTTGCTGCGGGCACCCACGCTACGCCCCCCACCCGCCACGGCGCTCCCGTGGCGGTCTTGACGAGAGGGTCGGCCGACCCGGCGGCTCGCCGACCAGATCGTCGAGATCGGCGCTGCGGCGCATCAAGACTTGTCGTTGACGCGACCGAGGTAACGCCCGTCCCGCGTGTCGACCTTGATCTTCTCACCGGTGGTGAGGAACAGCGGCACCTGGATCTCGGCGCCGGTCTCCAACGTGGCCGGCTTGGTGCCACCGGTCGAGCGGTCGCCCTGCAGACCCGGATCGGTGTGCTGGACGATCAACTCGACGCTCGCCGGCAGCTCGACGTACAGCGCCGCACCCTCATGGACCGCGACGGTCGCCGTCATGTTCTCCAGCAGATAGTCCTTGACCGTGCCGAGGGTCAGCGCCGGCACGTACATCTGGTCAAAGGTGTCGCTGTCCATGAAGACGTAGTCGGTGCCGTCGGCGTAGAGGTAGCTCATGGTCCGCTTGTCGACCAAGGCCACCTCGACCTTCGTGCCCGCGTTGAAGGTCTTGTCGACGACCTTTCCGGTCATCACGTTCTTGAGCGTGGTGCGGACGAACGCACCGCCCTTGCCGGGCTTGACGTGCTGGAACTCGATCACCGACCACAGGCCGTTGTCGAGGCTCAGCACCATGCCGTTCTTCAGGTCGTTCGTGGAGGCCATGGGCCAGAAGCCTACCTAGCGACCGCGCACGCCAGCGGTCAGCAGGCGTCGCGACGAACGGCCTGCACGCGCCTGTGCACGTCGGCGAGGGCCACAATCGGGGATCGGTCTGCATTTCGAGCTGCGCGTTGGCCTTGACCAGAGCCTCGCCCACCTGGCTCAGACCGACAGCGCCCGGATCGCTGCCCGGTAGCCCTCGACACCCAGCCCGGTGATCGTGGCCTGGAC
>JAYUMN010000328.1:0-6591 GCA_043762595.1 Frankiales bacterium | reverse complement strand
GCGCCGGGAGACCGGCTGTGGTGGAAGGAATACCGGAGCCGGCTGCAGGAAGTAGCGGAGGCAGTCCGGCAGGTCTGAGCTCCTCACCCGGCACGCCGGCAACTCGACCGGAAGCCGGCGATCACCTCGGTGAGGCGACGGACCAGCGAAAGATCTGCGGAGCAGTTCGCGTAGCCAGCGGCTGCCCGCCGCGACGGCCCCGAGGTCGGCGAGCCTTCGGTGGCGGTCGACCCGCGACGTTGGGGGAACCTCATCGTCCTGATCGGCGGTGTGGTGTTGTCCGCCGGCGACTCCTCCCCGCTCGGGGCCGCCCGTTCCACAGCTGCACATGGCCGAGGTGAATCTCGGCATGGCGGCTCTGTCGGCGCCTTACCGTGTGGCCCGTCCCGCTTGGCCCGATGGCGCGTCCTGGCCGGCCCGCCTTGATCGCCGTCGTCGTCGGGTTGCACTTCATCCCATTCGCCTCGGCCTTCCACGAGCGGATGTGCGGCCACATCGGGCACCGTGAGGTCGAGGTGTAGCTGCTGCGGCACCGCCGGGTCCGGCCAGGTCGAGGCCGGCTGGGCCTCGACCTGCTGCACCGCGAGAGCGACGCCTCCCTTGCTAGCGTCGTCGCGCAGGTGCAGCACCAGCCAGTCGCGCCCGCGCGGGTCATCGGCGTCCGCCGCCGGCGGCTCGTCGCCCGGGCGGTAGGCCAGGTCGAGCAGCTGCCGCCAGAACTCCGCGAGCCCACGGGCGTCGGTTGTGTCGAGCACCACCTGCCGCAGGCTGGGCACGCCGCGCGGCTCGGTCACCGACACCACGAGCCGGGAAGGTACGACGGCGGAAGCGCAGTGTCTCGCCTGGAACCGCCTACGCGGCAGCCGGTTTCGCGGCCGCTGTCTGTGAACGATCGGGTAGCGAGATCGCCGAGCATCAGCTGCTACGGGCTTCGAGGCTCCGAACTCATTGCCCTCGGGATCGAGCAAGACCACCCAGGGTTGCTCGCCTTGACCGGTCCGGTTCGGCGGGCGCTCATCGCCAGCAGCCGCTCGACCTCGGCGTGCTGGTCCCGCGGCCGGAAGTCGGGATGTACCCGGTTTTTGCTGTCTTTTCTCCTCCCTCGACCGGAACGAAGATCACCCCCGGCGTCAAGTCTGCGGTAGGACGAATCTCGAACTCGTCACGGCTATCGATGGTGACCACTCAATCCAAGGCATCGGCCCACCAGCGACCGAGGGCCTGTGGCTCGCCCGAGTCCACGACGACCTGGTCCCAATCAAGGGCCATCAGCCGACCGCATGCGCTCGGTGAGGGGGCACCGCAACGTCGCCACCCGCCTCTCGACGTGGGGGCGTACGACGTGCCAGAGTCCCAACGGCTCCCGGCGTCGCCTGCGCTGACAGCCCGCTGGATCTCGCCACCGCCCGTCGGCACCCTCACGATCGTTGACCGAGCAAAATCTCGTTCTTCACGCCCATGTAAGGGACAGGATCCAAGCCGCCGGTCCAGCAACTGGCCCTGCGAGAAAGCGCCGCCACATCCGGGCCAATCACCCCAGCAGGCACAGCCGCCCCGGGTTACCGGTCCGAACGTCAGCCCAGGAGCGGGCCGTTGCAATGACATCCTCAACGACAAAGACATCGGTGGCGAAACCTCCCCGCCGGACACCAGCTCAGACCTCCCGGGTCTCGGCCCGGCTGAAGCGCAGGTGGGACCGTGACGGCGTCGGCCCGCGCTGGTCCTGGTACCGCGAGCCGTAGACGCTCGAGCCGTACGGGTGCTCGGCCGGCGAGCTCAGTGGCAGCACACAGATCTGACCGATCTTCATGCCCGGGTAGAGCTTGATCGGGAGATTTGCGACATTGCTCAGCTCGAGCGTGACGTGTCCGCTGAAGCCCGGGTCGATGAACCCCGCCGTCGAATGGGTCAGCAGCCCGAGCCGGCCCAGCGAGCTCTTGCCTTCCAACCTGGCCGCAAGATCGTCGCCAAGGCTGATGATCTCGAACGTCGAGCCCAGCACGAACTCCCCCGGGTGCAGGATGAAGGGCTCATCACCGTCGGGCTCGAGCAGCTCCGTCAAGTCGTCCTGGGCCGCAGCCGGGTCGATATGGGTGTAGCGATGGTTCGCGAACACCCGGAAGTAGCGGTCCAGCCGCACGTCGATACTGCTCGGCTGCACCATCGCCACGTCGTACGGCGTCACGCCCAGCCGGCCGTCAGCGAGGGCGGCTTTGAGATCGCGGTCCGAGAGCAGCACGGGGGCGAGGCTAGTAGAGTCCGGCGACGCGCTGCGGGCGTAGTTCAGCGGTAGAACATCAGCTTCCCAAGCTGAGAACGCGAGTTCGATTCTCGTCGCCCGCTCCACCCGTCTGACCAGCGTTCTCGCAGGTCAGAGCCTGTTTACGGATCGGCCAGTGGCGACCGCCGGAGGCCTGATCCGGCCCCTTTGTGCCCCCGAGAAGGGGCACGCGGGGGGCACGACCGTTTCCATCAGAGCCGCAGATCGGGTCCTCCGGCCGGAAGCGAGGCTTTCTCTCGTCAGGTCGAGACCGCGATCGGCCATCGTCACTGAGCGTGACGGCTCCTGGACGGATCCACCCGGGCCTGAGCTGAGGGTCGTGAGACCGTCGCGGTGGTGACGTTTTCAAGTTTTGTTGCATTGCCGGTGGGCGGCGCGGCACATCCCGCCACGATCGGGACTGCGAGGGCGCAAGGGTCCTCTGTCGGTCCGAGCCTTGCGCGGTACGGCGTTAAAAAACCTCGCGGGCGATGGGTCGGTCAAGAGAGCGGAGCGCATCCTTGCGGGAAGTCGGTCAGGCGAGCGCCGCGCCCTGGCGGCTACCACCAGGTGCGGACTGCTTCTCGTGACCAACGACACCCTGGTCGGACTGATCCTGTTGTTCGCCCGAGTCGGCCTGGGCAAGAGCACGCCGTGACGGCCAGCGTTGGCGATCGCTGAGCAGCGGCGGCATGGTCGCCAGGACGACCGCGCAGGGCGATGCGATGATCATGTAAGTCATCGCGCGCAGCAGGGTCAGTCGCAGGTTCGCACCGTAGGCGAGCGGGACTGCCAACACGAGCGCCGTCGCGAGGACGACGGGCGTCGTCGGGGTCAGTCCCTGCAACGCCGACCACAGAGCGGGCAACTACTCAACAGACCCTCTGCCACCCTCGCGCTCTTGTTGACAATGACTCCCATTCGCGCCAAGGTCGTCTGGCAACCACTCTGACTCTGAGCCTTCTGGAGCGCCATGCCGTCGCAGCCACGTCGACTGCCATCTGTTGGTGTCGGGCTGGTGGCCTTCAGCTTGTTCACCGCCGGATGCGGCAGCGCGACGACGCCCCCATCGGCCGTTGTCAAGGGCGTTGTGCCCGTGGTCGCCGTGGAGAACTTCTGGGGTGACATCACCCGGCAGATCGGTGGCAGCCACGCCCAAGTCACCTCGATCGTGACCAACCCAGGCGCCGACCCGCACAGTTATGAAGCGGACCCTCAGGCGGCGGCAGCCATCAGCAGCGCGACCTTCATCGTTAAGAACGGCTTGGGGTACGACGAGTTCGCCGACAAGTTGCTGAACGCCAACCCGAGCAGGTCTCGCGAGGTCCTCACGATCGCCACCGCGGTCGGCGCGAGCGGCGCCGGCATAAACCCGCACCTGTGGTTTTCGCCCGACTACGTCAAGGCCGGAGCCGCCGCCATCGCCGATCAGCTCGCTCGAGCAGACCCGGCCGACGCTGCCGGTTTCCGGCAAGGTCTCAAAGCCTTCCTCAGGACCTACCAGCCCTACGTCGACACCCTCGCGGCCATCAAGGTGAAGTACGCCGGCGCGCCGGTGTCCTTCACTGAGCGCGTCCCCGGCTACCTGCTCGCTGCGGCCGGTCTGCGGCTCGCGACTCCCTCGACCTTCGCGCAGGCCATCGAGGACGGCAACGACCCGAGCCCGGCAGATGTCGCCGCCATCGACAAGGCTTTGAGCGGCAGGACGGTGAAGGTCTTGTTCTACAACGCGCAGGTGACTAGCCCCACGACGGATAAGGTCAAGCGCGCCGCCAAGGCGAGCGGGGTGCCGGTGGTCGGGGTTTCAGAGACGATCCCCGCCGGCGAGCCGGACTTCCAGACGTGGCAGATCGGCCAGGCCAAGGCCGTGCTCGCTGCTCTGGGCGACTGAGCGTGATCACCAGCGTGCGTAGCGACGCCACCGGAACCCCGCCCACAGCGCCCGACCAGCCGCCCGTGGTGTCGGTCCGCGAGGCCGCCCTGCGGTTCGGCGACCGTCAGCTGTGGACCGATCTGTCACTCGACCTCGCGGCTGGGGAGTTCCTCACGGTGCTTGGGCCCAACGGCTCGGGCAAGACCAGCCTGCTCAAGGTGCTGCTAGGCCTGCAGCCCCTCGCGGCCGGGACTGTTCAGGTGTGCGGGCAGCGGCCCCGGCAGGGCAGCGATGTGGTCGGGTACGTGCCGCAGCAGAAGTCCTTCGACCCGACGTTGCCGCTGCGGGGACGGGACCTGGTGCGACTGGGCCTCGACGGGCATCGATGGGGGATGCCGTGGCCGCGTCGCAGTGACCGAGACAAGGTCGAGCAGGTCATCGCCGAGGTCGGTGCGCAGTCCTACGCGGGCGCGCCGATCGGGTTGCTGTCTGGTGGGGAGCAGCAGCGCCTGCGGATTGCTCAGGCACTGCTGGGGGACCCGCGGGTGCTGCTGTGCGACGAACCGTTGCTCTCGCTGGACCTGCGACACCAACAGGAGGTCACCGACCTGATCGAGGACCGCCGACGACGGGCCGGCACCGCGGTCGTGTTCGTCACCCACGAGGTGAACCCGGTGCTGCCCATCACCGACCGGGTGCTCTACCTCGTCGGCGGCAAGTGGGCCATCGGTACCCCGGATACCGTGATGACCAGCCAGCGGCTGTCGGAGCTGTACGGGGCCGAGGTAGATGTGCTCCGGGTCCGCGGCCGGCTCATCGTCATAGGAGCGCCGGACAGTGCGCACTCCGAACCGGCCGGGTCGAATCACCATCACCTTGAGCACGACCAGCACGACCAGCACGACGAGCACGACGAGCACGACGAGCACGACGAGCACGATCGCTGATGGGGCTGAGCTACTACCTGCATCAGCCGTTCGCCCAGCACGCACTGATTGCCGGCACCCTTGTCGCCTTCATCAGTGGACTGATCGGGCCGTTCGTCATCACCAGGAACATGGCCTTCGCCGTCCACGGCACCGCGGAGCTCTCGTTCACCGGCGCCGCCGCCGGGTTGCTCGTCAGTGGCGACCCGGTCGCCGGTGCCCTGCTCGGCAGCCTGGTGGTCGCGACCGCCTTCGGCACCCTCGGGGTGCGCGAGAAGGAACGCGACGCCGCGATCGGGGTGGTGCTGGCGTTCGGTTTGGGCGCCGGGGTTTTCCTGCTCAGCCGCTACCACGGCTTCGCCTCCGCAGCGACGAACATCTTGTTCGGCCAGATCTTCGGCATCGCCGACCAGCAGCTGCTGCTGCTGTCCCTGGTCGCCCTCGGCGTCCTGATCTCGATGGCGGTGCTGTACCGGCCGCTGCTGTTCGCCAGCGTCGACCCCGACGTCGCCGTCGCCCGCGGCGTCAACACTCGACTGGTCGGGCTGCTGTTCCTCTACGTCCTGGCACTCACAGTCACCGAAGCCGCGCAGATCGTGGGGACCCTGCTGGTCCTGAGCCTGGCCATCACCCCGGCAGCCGCAGCGCAACGGCTGTCCACTCGTCCCGCCGCCGTCACCGTCGTGTCGGTGCTGTTCGCGCTCATCGCCTGCGACGGCGGGCTGCTGGCCAGCCTGCGCTTCGGGAACGTCAAAGCCAGCGTCTTCGTCACCGCCTTCAGCTTCGTGATCTACCTGCTCGCCTGCCTCGCGAGCAGCCGCCTCCTCACGCGGCGCCGGACGCTCCGGTCAGCGTCGCCGCGGGCGGCTCGTGGACGCGCATCGTGAACAGGTCCCGAAGACCTCCACGGTGTGGCTGACCTCGATAAAGCCGGCCTGCTCGGCGACCTTCGCCGCCCACGCCTCGACCTCCGGCCCCTCCACCTCCACACTCGACCCGCATAAGCGGCAGACCACGTGGTGATGGTGGACCTCGGACGCACACAGCCGATAGGCCGCCTCACCGTCGCGGGTCCGGACAGCGTCGACCGTCCCCGCCTCGGCCAAGCCGGTCAGATGCCGGTACACCGTCGACAACCCCACATTGTCCCCATGCGCGCGCATCTCGGCGTGCAACTCCTGGGCGCTCCGGAACCCCCCTGCCCGGGACAATGCAGCCTCCACAACTGCGCCCTGGCGGGTCGCCCGCAACCGACCCGCCACCGCCGCCACGGGCACCGGCGTCTTCGCGGTCGACCGCGCCGACGCGCCGGACGGGCTCATATCACTCCACTCCTGATCGAGACGCCGGGCCATCCTCGCACTCGCACGCGAGCTCTCCCAACGGATGATCGCCGCCACGCCGACAAGCCGGATCTCGAGCCGGCGACCGATGGACCTACCAGGACCGTCCGGGGATGTCCTGCGCCGTGCTCAGGTCTTGTCGTTCTCACCCGCCCTTCGGCTGAGCAGTACCAAGACCGTCAGGAGCAG
>JAYUMN010000327.1:0-4285 GCA_043762595.1 Frankiales bacterium | reverse complement strand
GCGGTTCCTGGTACCGGCGAAGTCACCGCCGCCCGCCGGGATTGGATCGTTGGCTGGAGACCGCCGCGCCACGCCGTGTAGGCTCCCTCGCGTTCGCCGCCCCTTTAGCTCAGTCGGCAGAGCGTCTCCATGGTAAGGAGAAGGTCTACGGTTCGATTCCGTAAAGGGGCTCTTGCACGACCTGGCGGTGTAGCTCAGTTGGCAGAGCAAGCGACTCATAATCGCTGTGTCACCGGTTCAAGTCCGGTCATCGCTACGGCCACCATCGACCGAGGAGTTCCTCCGGTAGTCTTTGGTCAGCAACCATCCGTCGTCCCGAAAGCAGGCACTCCCGCATGGCAGCCACCGATGTCCGCCCGAAGATTACGATGGCCTGCCAGGTCTGCAAGAACCGCAACTACATCACCAAGAAGAACCGGCGTAACGATCCCGACCGGTTGGATCTGAAGAAGTTCTGCCCGACTTGCCGGCAGCACACCGATCACCGCGAGACCCGCTAGCCCCAGCCCGTCACGTCGAGGCCGGCCCCCGGATGGGGTGCCGGCCTCCGTGCTTCCCGGCCGGATCGGCCGTCGGCTAGGTTACGAAAACTGCCGTTCACAAGGAGCCCGAGTGCCGATCAACCGTGAGTTCATCGGCCGGGACTACCCGGCGTCCGAGACCTTCGAGGTGGGTCGCGAGCACATCCGCAGCTTCGCCGTCGCGATCGGTGACCCCAATCCGGCGTACGTCGATCCGGCTGCGGCCCGCGCCCTCGGCCACCCGGATGTGATCGCTCCGCCGACCTTCCTGACGACGCTGGGCTTCCGGTTCGGGCTCGACAGCCCGGTTGCCGACGCGGCCCTCGGGCTCGACTACTCCCTCGTGGTGCACGGCGAGCAGCAGTTCGAGCTGCACCGCCCGGTGTGCGCGGGTGACGTGCTGTCGAGCACCCAGCGGGTCGAACAGATCAAGGACGTCGGCCGCAACGAGCTGATGGTCATGGTCACCGAGGTCACGGCGGCCGACGGTGAGAAGGTCGCCACCACCCGGATGAGCATCGTCAGCCGGGGCACCGCTGCGAAGAAAGACGCTTGACGTGCCCGACTACACAGCAGTCGAGATCGGTACCCTGCTGCCGGCGCAGTCGTTCGGCATCCAGCGCGCCGACCTGGTGCGCTACGGCGGCGCCTCCGGAGATTTCAACGTCATCCACTGGAACGAGCGGCTTGCCACGTCGGTGGGCCTGCCCGACGTCATCGCCCACGGCATGTTCACGATGGCCTTGGCCGGTCGGGTCGTCACCGACTGGGCCGGCGACCCCGGCGCGCTGCTGTCCTACGGCGTGCGATTCAGCCGACCCGTCGTCGTCCCGGACGACGGAGCCGGTGCGACGTTGACCGTCAGCGGCGTCGTCGAGGACAAGCTCGAAGGCAACTGTGTCGTCGTCGGGCTCACCGCCACAGTCGGCGACGGCAAGGTGCTGACCGGCGCGAAGGCCATCGTCCGGTTGCCCTGAAACCAGCGCCACGCACAAACCTGGAGGTCCCGTGACCGAGCTCAGCCCGCCCGCGTCGCTCGGCCGGCGCGGTGAACAGTTGCTGGAGCGCTTCGGGGACCGCGAGAGCCTGTGGTTCGAGGGAACCTGGCACCGCAGCGGCGAGCTGGCGGTGCGGGCCGCACGGGCGGCAGCGGGATTCGTCGCGCTGGGTGTGTGCCCCGGCGACCGCGTCGTGATCGTGATGGCCAACTGCCCTGAGGTGGGGCTCGCCTACACCGCCCTGTGGCGGGCCGGCGCCGTGCCGACCCCGGTGTTGTTCCTGCTCACCGAGAACGAGATCCGACATGTCGTGAAGGACTCCGGGGCGGTGGCCGTCGTGACGACCCCGGAGTTCCTGCCCAAGGTGGTGGCGGCTTCGGCCGGTCTACCGGTCGTCGTGGTCGGCGGCGGCAGCGTCGGTACGACGAGCTGGGCCGAGCTCGAGTCCGGGGCGCAGCTCCCGCTCGTCGACCGGGACACCACCGATCTTGCCGCGTTGCTCTACACCGGTGGCACGACCGGGCGGAGCAAGGGCGTCGCGCTGAGCCACGCCTCATTGGACGCGGCCGGCAAGGCGGCCGCCGATGCGTCGTACTCGCCCGGGCGGGTCCGCAGCCTGCTGCCACTGCCGCTGGCGCACGCCTACGGGCTGCTCGTCACGGTCGGCGGGCTGCACGCCCAGGAGCCCGGCAGTGCCGTGCTGATGCGATGGTTCGACCCGGCCGGCTTCGTCGCGCTGGTCGAGCAGCACCGGGTGCAGGTCAGCGCGCTCGTGCCTTCGATGCTGCAGCTGCTGCTGGCCCAGCCGCTCGAGGACCACGATCTGAGCTGTCTCGAGCGGGTGTCCAGCGGCGCGGCGCCCCTGTCGGCCGACGTTCTGGCCGAGTTCGAGCGGCGGATCCCCGGTGTCGAGGTGCGGGAGGGCTACGGCTGCACCGAGACCAGCGCGTTGATCAGCACCCAGCCCGAACAGCGTCGGCTGGGCTCGGTCGGCAAGCCGGTCCCCGGCGTCGAGGTCCGGATCGAGGCTGCGGACGGCGCCGACGTCCGGGTCGGTGACGACGGGGAGATCTGCGTGCGCGGGCCGGTGCTGATGCGGGGCTACTGGAACAGCGCCGACGAGACGGCGTTCGCCCTCCGCGAGGGCTGGCTGCACACCGGTGACGTCGGGCGCTTCGACGCCGACGGCTACCTCTACGTCGTCGACCGGATCAAGGACCTCATCATCCGCAATGGCTTCAACGTCTACCCGCGCGACGTCGAGGATGTGTTGCTCGCGCATCCCGAGGTAGTCGGCGCGGCGGTCGTCGGCCGGCCCGATCCCACGCTGGGGGAGGAGGTCGTGGCGTTCGTTCAGCTCGCGCCCGGCGCGGCGGTCACGCCAGCCGAGCTGGTCGGCTACAGCCGCGAGCACCTGGGCGCCTATAAATATCCGCGTGAGGTCCGGGTGGTCGAGGCGATTCCCCTCACCAGCGTCATGAAGACCGACCGAAAGGCCCTGCGCGCAACCCTTCGGGAGACGGCATCATGACCGCTCCGCAGCAGGTCCAGGAGGTCGCCGAAGCCCGGGCAGCCGCCCGTGCCGCGAAGGACTTCGCCGCCAGTGACCGGCTCCGCGACGAGCTCGCTGCGCTGGGTTGGGCGGTCCGGGACACCGCTGAGGGTCAGCAGCTCAGCCCTCGCCCGCCGTACGACGTCGTTCCCACCGTGCGGGAACTGCCGCCGGACAGCGGATCCCGGCGGTGCACGGTCGCGCTGCTGGTCGAGGGCTGGCCGACTGACGTGCGCACCTGTGTCGAGGCGCTGCTCGAGCACGGCCCGGACGACCTCGTCATCGTGCTGCTCGAAAATGGCCCGACCGACGCCGGTGCGGTTGTCCACGAGCTGGCCGCCCACCCGCGGGTGCAGGAGCTGCACGTCGACCGGGCGGCCGGCTGGTCTGAGGCCCGGCAGGCGCTGCTCGTCCGTGACGTCGCCGACGTCCACGTGCTGATGGACCTGTCCACCGTGCTCGAGGGTGACGGCATCGGTCCGCTTCTGGCGGTCCTTGTCGATCCTGCGGTGGCCGGCGCGGGCTGGCGCGGGGTCGATGTGCAGGATGGCTGGCTGGGCTTCGCTGATGCCGGTCCGGGCGAAGTCGAGGCGCTGCTGGGCTACCTGTTCGCCGTACGCCGGTCCGCGGCCCTAGCTGTCCCGCTGCCACCCAAGGCCCGGTTCTACCGCAACGCCGACATGGAGTGGAGCTACCTGCTGCGCGAGGCCGGCGCCGGCACGTTGGTGGCCGTCGACCTGCCGGTTCGGCAAGACCGGCACCGGGGCTACCACGACAGTGAGCCGGCCTACCGCGACAGCCAGAGCAAGAAGACCTACGACCGGTTCCTCGCCCGGTTCCGCGGTCGCGAGGAGCTCCGGCTTCGACCGTGACCCACCAGCCGGCCGCAGCGCGACACCGACGGGCGGCGCGTCGTACCGGGGCCGGCCTGGCCGTCGCGACCCTGGCCTGTTGATCGTTGCGCGGAGCGTGCGCCGGCCGCCGCCCCAGACCGCACAAATATCATTGAGTGCCGCTCGGCCTACTCGGCCTCGGCGAGCAGGGCGGCCAGCCGGCGGACACCCTTTTCCAAGTCGGCGTCGCCCAGGGCGTAGGACAACCGGAAGTAGCCGGGCGTCCCGAACGCCTCACCCGGCACGACCGCAACGCCGGCCTCGTCCAGGACCAGCTCGGCGAGCTCGGCGGAGCTCGCGCAGACCCGTCCGCGGATCGAT
>JAYUMN010000326.1:0-2027 GCA_043762595.1 Frankiales bacterium | reverse complement strand
CTCGGTCGCCACGCCGACCCGCATCGACAGGGCGAGCGCGCCGGCCTCACGGGCCAGCTCGGTGGCAAGGGAAAGGGTTTCGTCGAGGTCCACGGGCGGAGTCTGGCAGCCCCGGTGTGGCACGACGCACACCTGATGGAGTAGAACGGCGTTCGGTTTCGAGCCGTTCCAAAGGAGTCCCGGTGGACCTGCGATACAGCACGCACGACGAGGACTTCCGCAGCGAGTTGCGGTCCTGGCTGGCAACCGCCCTGCCGCCTGAGATGCGCGAGCGATCGTTCTGGTCCGGCCGGAGCGACCAGGAACAGTTCCAGATCCGGCGCGACTGGGAAGCCGGCAAGGCAGAGGCAGGCTTCGCCGGAATCCTGTGGCCGACCGAGTACGGCGGGCGCGGTGGCACCCCCACGATGAAGGCGATCTACGACCAGGAGATGGCCGGTGCCAACGCGCCGACGACCGTCAACCCGCTGGGCTTGAGCTTCCTCGCGCCGACCGTCATGCTGCTGGGCTCGCCGGAGCAGAAGCGCGACATCATCAAACCGCTGCTGCACAACGAGGTCATCTGGTGCCAGGGCTTCTCCGAGCCGGCCGCGGGTTCGGACCTCGCCGCCCTGAAGATGAAGGCCGAGCGGCACGGCGACGAGTACCTCATCAACGGCCAGAAGATCTGGACCACCAACGCCATGCATGGCGACAAGATCTTCACGATGGCCCGCACCGGGCCGGCCGAAGGCAGTCGACACGCCGGCATCTCGATGCTGATGGTCGACATGCACCAGAGCGGCGTCGAGGTCCGACCACTCAAGCAGATGACCGGGGCGAGCGAGTTCGGCGAGGTTTTTTTCACCGACGCGACCTGCCGGGCGACCGAGGTCCTCGGCGGTGAGGGCAACGGTTGGCAGACCGCGATGCTGCTGCTGAGCTTCGAGCGCGGCAGCTCCGCGATCGGGCAGTACACCGAGTTCCACAAGCTGTTCGACCAGGTCGTCGCGCTTGCCCACCAGCTCGAGCGGGAGGGCCGGCCGGCCGCGAAGGACCCGGTCCTGCGGCAGAAGCTGGCCGCCAGCTTGATCGACCTGGAGTGCCTGAAGTACCACTCGTGGCACATCCTGACCCAGACCGGCAAGGGCAAGGACCTCGGGTTCGAGGCTTCGATGACCAAGATGATGTGGTCTGAGGCGTTCCGGCAGGTCTCCGACACCTACGAGGCCGTGCTCGGCGCCGGCTTCCAGGTGCCCGACCCGGCGCCCGGCCTGTCCGTCCAGGAGCTCACCACGATGGCGATCTGGTCGCGGTCGTGCACCATCTGGGGCGGTTCCCAGCAGGTCCAGCGAAACATCGTCGCCGAGCGCGTGCTCGGCCTTCCCCGCTAAGGAGCCCGGCACCGTGGAGTTCGCCCTCACCGACGAGCAGCGCGCACTGCAGGACGCCGTGCGCTCCTACCTGCGCGACAAGTTCGGCCCCAAACAGGTCCGCGCGCTGTACGACGAGCCGGGCGGCGACGGCTTGCCGGCCGGGCTGTGGAAGACGGTCGGGGAGCAGGGCTGGCTGGCTGTGCTGGTGCCCGAAGAACACGACGGAATCGGTCTCGGACTGCTCGACGCCGCCGTGCTCGCCCGAGCATTCGGCGCCGGCACGGTGCCCGGCCCGTGGCTCGGCACCCTCCTGGTCGGTGAAGCCGTCCGGCTGGCCGGCTCGAAGGAGCAGCAGGCCGCCCTCTTGCCCCGGTTGGCCGCCGGCGAGGTCAAGGGTGCGGTCGCGCTGCTCCGGCCCGGTTCGGCCGCCTCGCCGCCCGCCATCGCCGACAGCGGCGCCCTGTCCGGCGATCTCGGACTGATCGAGTACGCCGAGCTGGCCGACACCCTGGTCGTCGCGGCCCAGGACGGGCTCTACCTGGTCGACCCGCACGGCGCAGGGGTGACCGTCACCGGGCACGACGCGCTGGACCGCACCACCCGGCTGGCCACCGTCGTGCTCGACGGCGCCCCCGGCGAGCTTCTCGACGGTGGTGGCGACGTCCTGCGCGA
>JAYUMN010000325.1:0-2606 GCA_043762595.1 Frankiales bacterium | reverse complement strand
CGCTCATCCGGTCGGGTGGAACGGTGAGCACCTGCCGCTCGTGGTTGCCGCGCACCGTGGGCAGGGCAAGGGCCAGCAGCAGGTCGCCGGTCTCGCGGGACTGCAGGCCACCCGACAGTAAGTCGCCCAGGTTCACCGTGATGTCCACCGCCTGGCCCGCGACGTCACCCAGTACGGCCTCCAGCGCCCCGAGGTTGCCGTGCACATCCGTCCGCACCGCGATTCGCATGGGCCCGGTCTAAGCACGTTCGACCACGCTCCGCTTCCCGACCGCTACCGGACATGACCACGGTTGTCCTCATCAGTTCGGTGAGTGCTCGATAGCGGTTCGGGTAACGGACCATTACCGGGTTCCGTAAATAGGAGTCAAACCGCACGGGCACCTCCTACCAGGGGGGCACGGACAGTGCGGCCCGGCGGGCTCAATGCGCCGAGGTGGACACCAGCTCTTCGATGGTGGCCGCGGCGTCGGCGACGGTCGGCATCGTGGCGATGTCGTCGGCCACTTTTTGGGCGCCGTGGCGGAATGACTCCTCGTTCAGGACGCGGCCAACTTGACGTTCCACTGCGGTGACGGTGACGGCGTCCCCAAGTAGATCCACTCCGGCGCCGGCTGCGGTGCAAGCGCGTGCGTTGCGGAATTGGTCGGCGGCCTGCGGTAGACAGATCTGGGGTATGCCGGCTGCGAGAGCGCCGAGCACCGTGCCGGAGCCGCCATGGGAGATGACCACGGCGCAGCGCGGGAACAGAAGGTCCTGCGGGATGTACCGCGCGATCCGGACGTGCGGCGGCTGGCTGCCGAACATGTCAGGATCGCCAACCGGGCCCACGGTGACGATTGCAGCTATGTCAGGAACTCGAGCCACCGCGGCGACAGCCGCTGCGAACGCGGGATTGTTGTTGAACACGGTCCCGAAAGTGAGGTAGAGGATCGGTTTGTCGCCGCCGAGTAGTTGCGCAACGTCGGCGGGGAGCTCACCACCGACCCGGTGGTTCAGGGACCCGGGACGCACCCGCTGCACTCGACGGATGTGGCTGAGGTCCTGCGCGCTGAGGCTGGCTGGGTAAATGTCGAGGTACAGGTGGTCATAGCAGCCCCCGAAGGGTCGGGGATGCTGGGAGATCTTGTTCCACAGGTCCGTCGTCTCGGCTGCAGCGGCCTGCACGCGTTCCTTCGGGATGATGGTTCCGAAGGCGTGGGTGACCTGTGGGACGGCGAGGTCAGCGGCGACGATGGGCGCAGCGAAGTCCCCGGCCTCAGAGATCACGACGTCGGGCGAGTAGCGGCGTCCGATCGCAAGCAGGTCGTCGAAGGCAGCATGTGCAGAGATCAGGCCGAACAGCCGCGGGAACATGTGTTCGGTGAGCGCCTCGCCCTGCAGTGACGATGCCTTCGGCCAGCGTTCGCGGTAGGCGCGTAGACGCTCCGGGGCCGTCCAGCCCGCAAGGGCAGTGTCGATGCCCGAAGCCCGAACTCGCTCACCACCGTCTGCACCGGTCGCCCACAACACCTGATGCCCAGCGGCTTTCAAGTGCAGCGCCAGCGGCAACATCGGCTGCACGTGACCGACGGCCGGTGTCGAGGAGAACAACACCCTCACAGCGCCTCCACCCGCGAACACATTCAAAGCGGACAACCTGCACCCAAGAATACTGGCGCGGGCCGGGCAGGGCCACCAGGTTGGCGTCACGCTGCCGTCCGCCGTCATCAGAACGCATGAGAACACCGAGAAGTCCAGCGGCTAGCCGGTTCCCCGCGGCATGTAGCCGCCTATCCGACACGAGGGACTGTCGCGGTAGGCGAACCGCTGCGGAAAGATCCGGCGACGACCAGTCGGAAAGCAACGAGCGCGGCGATGGTGTCTGCTTCTCATCCGATTACCGAGATCACTGTGGACGGCGTGTGGCCGGTATGAGCGGCCAGGCTGACAGGGACCTGGGCGGCAGCCCATCGAAGGCCACTGGGGCAGAAGCACCACGACCGACCGTTGCTGGTAGGCCGTGTCGAGGAGCCGCCCCGCCATCTCAGCCTGTGCGCAGAGGTCGTTGGCCGCCGAGGGCCTCGAGCAGGAACATCTGGCCGTGCAGGGGCGGCTCAAGACCGCTCAAGTCGACGGCTGGCCGATCCCCTGTCACGGTACGGATGTCCGGCGTGATCGGGAACGCAACGGAGCTGGTTGCCTGCTTGCCTCCGAAGCCCGCTGTTCGCGTCAGGGCGGCCACGGCTGTGAGCTCAGTGGTGTCGGGATCCCAGAGCGCGGGTCACTGGGGCCCAGCACGGGCCGCCGAGCCGGCCCCACGGCTATCGCTCCCGCTTCGTCCTCGAACAAATGACGTCGGAGGTCGCTGGCTGACACGCCGGGAGCAGGTCCTGCGCGCATCAAAGCCTTAGCCGACCACTTCCTGACTGGACGCTGTCGCCCGCCGCCGCTGTAGGCAGCCTCGTCACCAGGCATCCGTGGGAACCTTGCCGTTGCGACCGCTCATCACGGTAGGCCTGGGCAGGCCCGCCATCACCCGGCGGGAGAGACGATGCGCCCGCTCCTGCAGGCTGTCCGTGGCGCTCAACCGGCGGAGCACGCAGTCTGGCCCTCGCCCCCAAGCCA
>JAYUMN010000324.1:0-1607 GCA_043762595.1 Frankiales bacterium | reverse complement strand
GAATGGCGGCGTGGTGGGCGGTGCGACGAACGGCACGCAGGGGCCCACGAGGGCGTCGAGGCCGTCGAGCAACCGGCCGGCGGCCGGCAACAGGGCGGTGCGCCGGGCCAACGCTTGTTGATACTCGGCAACCCCGACCGTCGACGCCTGCTCGAGCAGGCGCCGGGTCTCCGGACCGTAGCTGCCGGGGTCGGCAGCGAAGCGGTCCCGGTGCGCCAGCCAGGCCTCGCGCAGCACGATCGGTCCGAGGAGCCCGCCGAGCTCGTCCAGCACGCGTCCATCGACCTCGACGACCGCGTGCCCCGCGGCGCGCACGAGCTCCAGGGCTGTCCGTACGGCGGTGGCGACGTCCGGCTGGACAGCTGGATGGTCGAGCTGGCCGTGCAGCAGCCCGAGCCGCAACCGACCGCCCAGCGGCGGCCCGGGTGGGTTCCCGGTGAGAGCCGCGAGGGCCCGGCGCAGGATCACCGAGTCGCTGGCCAGCAGGCCGACGTGGTCGCAGGTGGGAGCGAGCGGCTCCACCCCGTCGACGGGCAGCAAACCGGAGGTCGGTTTGAGCCCGACCACCCCGCAGTAGGCGGCTGGGATGCGCACCGAACCGCCGGTGTCGGTGCCGACCGCGAGTCGGCAGACCCCGGCACCGACGAGGGCGGCCGACCCGCCGCTGGATCCGCCGGCGGTCCGGCGCGGGTCGACCGGGTTGCGGGCTTCGCCGAGGTCTGGGTGCTGGGCCCCAGCTGCGTACTCGAGCAGGCTGCTGAGTGCGAACACATCCGCGCCAGCCGCCCGCAGCCGGGCCACGATGGGCGCGTCCACAGAGCGCGCTGGTCCGTCCATCGAGGTCGGGTTGCCGTTGCCGCGAGGCTGGCCGGCGACGTCGATCATGTCCTTGACGGCGACCGCTATGCCCAGGAGCGGGCCGGCCGTCGCCCGCGCCGGAGCGGGCAGCAGCGACACGACGGCGTCGAGCGGCCGGCCCAACCGCTCGGCCGCCTCGTAGGCCGCCAGCAGATCCAGCCCGGCCCGTTCGCAGTGCCGCTCGCCGCGCTCGATCGCTTTGATGAGCAGGCCGACGTGCGTGGTCAGCGGGCCGGTGAGATCGCCCAGCAGGCCGTCCACCTCGGTAGGTCGGCGCCGCACCGTGAGGTCCCGGTAGATGCCCGTGTGGGTCTTGGTGCTGGCCCGGTTGAAGACGACCAGCCGGTCGATGGAGCCCTCGAGGTCCGCGGGGTCGAACCCATCGAAGGCGATCGGCGGCACAGGTGACTGGTGAAGCACCTCCCTGGCCAGCGCCATGAACAGCGGCCGGTATGCCGGGTCGGCAAACGCGTCGGCGATGGCCAGGTCCGACACCGCGGTGGCAAACAGCATCGCGCCGTACGCCTTCTTGGCCCAGAGGTAGCCCAGGATGCTGTCGGTCGCCTCGGCCCACGGTAGCGCCTCGACGAGATCCCGGACGCGCTGGCTTCTCGGCCCGGAGGGCTCGCCCACGCGGAAGGTCGCCACGTTTCCCTGCTTGATCCGACCGGGACCCACGAGGTCCGCGCCGAAGTTGACGAAGCCGACGACCACCCGGTCGGCGCCGACCGCCTCGGCGACAATCCCGG
>JAYUMN010000323.1:0-1513 GCA_043762595.1 Frankiales bacterium | reverse complement strand
GGCGAGTACGGCACCGGGGCGGCCGTCGGCTCCGACGACGAGCAGGACTTCCTTGGGTTGCCAGGCCTGCTCGCGCCCGAGCAGGTGGCGGTCCTGCTGCAGCAGCACCAGGCCAAGCAGCTGCGGGCCAGGCAGGCCCCAGTCGTCCCCGCGCCGGCCACCATCGTGACCACCCACCAGCTGCTGTCCGGCCTGCGCAAGGAGCTCAACGGCCTGGTCGGTGCCTGGCACCACCGCACCGGCACGCCGCACGGCCTCGTCCACAACGAGTTGCGGTCGGCTTGCGGCGGGCCGCCCGGGCCGCAGGCGAGCGCCCAGCAATTGCAGGACCGGATCGAGACCGTCCGGCGCTGGGCCCGCGAGCGATCAGTCGGCTGAGCGGTCCAACTGCCACTCGGTCCAGCCCTCGACGAGGGTGCGATACGCCCTGCTGGCGGGTGACCGAGGAGCGGGTCCGGGCCAAGCAGTGCATTCGGCCCGGCAGCACCGTCGTGCACCGGCCGACCGGCCGGGCGGTGGGCTACTCCGACATCGCGGCGAGCCGGCTACAGCCCGAGATCGCCTATCAGTGGGCCACGATCGTCGAGGCCGGATACCGCGGCCACCGGCTCGGCATGCTGCTCCAAGCCGCCAACCTGCAGCGGCGGGAGCTCCCAGCCGCACGCACGTTCAACACCTGGGAACGCCGCGGTCAACAGCCAAATGATCTCGATCAACGCGGCGCTGGGGTTCCGGTTCGCTGCCGGGTTATCTCGCCCATCGGCGGGTCGGTCGACATCAGCTGGGCGAGCCGGGCCAGGTCGTCGCACAGCGCGGGAGGCGCTGCGTCGCCCCACTGGGACCACCTCGTAGTCCATTGGACAGTGGACGCCGCTCGCTGCTCCCCGCTCGCGGGGACGCCTCGACGTGCGCGGCGTCCAGCGCGGTCAGGTCGAGCACCCGTCGTACCCCCTCAAGGATCGGTTGCAGGCCGAGTCGCCCTGACGGTCGTTGCGGACGGGCCTCAACCGCCGCGGTTGTTGACGCAAGCAGGCAAGTGGCGCCTGGAAACCACTTCCCTCGTCGTACGACAGGTTTGAAGCCGGCATTTCACAACAAAAAGGGCCAGGGCCGTTAGGGGAGTGGCGGCCGTGGCCGTCCGCGGCGGGTGCCCGCCGGGTCCGCCAGGCCTACCGGTTCCGCGGCGCGAGCCCATCGGTTCCGCGGCGCGAGCCCATCGGGCCCGCCCGGGTCTGCGGCGCGGTCCCGGCCCGAGCCTTCGGCCCGGGTGCACCCTGCCGCGACCCGGTGGTCGGCTGTGAACGTGCGGCGTTTCCGACACGCACGACCACATCAGCAGCAATGGGCCGCCGTTCGGGGCGTCGTCATGGGCGGCTAGGCGGGCCCCACGGTCGAACCGCTCCGAGTGCCTGCAGTTGTGTCCGTCGCATCGAGGAGACGCCCAGGCCCCGCGCGTTCCATGAACCACGGAAGGTCGGGCAGCGGGATGATCTTTGCGCAGGCGGCCGTGGCT
>JAYUMN010000322.1:0-1690 GCA_043762595.1 Frankiales bacterium | reverse complement strand
ATGATGCTGCCACCCACCGTGAGAACAGTGCCCTGGACCGGCTTGAGTCCGAGGGCGACCGGGTCGGTGCAAGCAAGGACCGCGATGAGGCGGCAGACGCTCGTCGCCATGCCAACGACGAAAGAGACAAAGCCGCAGACAGCCGCCACGAAGACGACAGAGGTGGCAGTGCGACGGGTGCAGTCCAACGCGACCAATGAGGTGACCCGGCCGGACGCACGCATGTAACCGGGCAAGCGCCGCGCGTACTGCACGAGGGACTGTCCCAGTAGCCGAACTCGGTCTCAGCGGACAAGCGGCGAAGCCGAGACGCGACCTCGTGGATCTTGGCCGGTAGAGGATCGGCAAGCGGACCGCGCCATGTCAGGGCGCGGTCTTACTAGCAGCCCCCCGTGTAAGCCTGTGCTGGTGCGCTTCGTCTCGAGAGCCCTGCGCTACCAGCAGACCCTCTCGAGCTCGGCGGCGAGAAGTCCACGATCGTCTTCCCCCTGCCGCTGGACCTATCGGACCGTTCCTGACCGGCCCCCGGCCAGAACCGCACGACAGCTCCGCCACTCAGGACCGCCCCCGACCCCGAGGCCGCGCTACCGGCGACCAGCGGCCCCCTTCGGATGATCTGCTCGATCACCCCCTCAGACCGGTGACGCACCCCATGCGTCCCGGCGGTAGATCGACCCTTCCCCCTGCGTGCCAGCTCCTGCCGGCTGACCTCAAGTCCGGCACGGATGGGCCGAGAGATGGATGGAGTCGTCCCGCGCCGACTGTGGGGGTGGCCCGTTTGGAGCAACCGAACGCGCTGATCGGTGCAACAGGTCCGGCCGGTGACGCCGATGACTCCTGCACACCACCACGAAGGAAGCCCCATGCGCACCGCCCGTCGCACCGCCCGTCGCACCGCCTTGATCCCGCTGTTCGTGGCGATTGCCAGCTCCTTCGCCGGCGTACCGGCCGCGCACGCCGCCATCAAAAGTGACGGCCTGTCCCTCGTCGTCCCGGTCCTCGCGCCGATGATGCCGGGCCAGCAGGGTTGGGTGAGCGCGCTGTGGACGGCCGACCAGGACGTCTGCGATGTGCAGGTGACCGCTTCCGGGCAGGGCCTGACGACCAGCTACCCGACCAACACCGGGGCCTTCACCTCCCTGTTCAAAAGTTCCTCGCTAGCCACCGGCAACCTGGACTTCACCGCCCTGCACGTGACAGTCGACCCGACCGTCACCAGCTCAGTGCCGGTGACGCTCAACGTGTCCTACACCGTGCTCGCGGCGGGTCAGATCAAGCCGAGCGACGACCTCACCAAAAAGGCCGTCAACTGCAAAGGTTCCAAGGGCAGCGCGACGGTGACCACCACCTTGCCTATCGTCGTCCCAACCGGCCCGGCGGTCGTCCAGCAGGCCGCCAAGGCAACGGTCAGCCGCAGCACCCCGAGCTGGGCCGACATCTCCTACCTCGGCGACCGACCCGGTCTGAGTAGCTTCCACGTCACCCTGACCCCGCCCAAGGGGCTCGTCGTCAGCTACCCCGGCGACCGGGCGTTCGCCGGCCTGAACGACAACGACGCCCTGCCCGTTGGCCAGCTCGACCACGTGTCGGTGCGCCTGGACGCCAGCGGCCTGGCGGCCGGCAGCTACACCGTCCCCGTCCGGGCCACCTACACCGGCGGCTCGCTGGATGGCTCCCTCACCCTGACCGT
>JAYUMN010000321.1:0-3578 GCA_043762595.1 Frankiales bacterium | reverse complement strand
TACATCCGCCGGCTCCTGCAGGGGCGGATGGACATCGTCCGGGCCGAGCTCAACCGTCGCGACAACAACGGCACCGTGAGCTCGCTGGTCGACGGCCTGGCACAAACCCTCGCCGACGAGCCGCGCGCGCCCGCCCGCGGGATGGGCCGGCACACCGTCGTCGAGCCGTCCCGGGTCGACAGCCACCGTCGCTACGTCGAGGCGCTGGTCGCCGATATCGATCTGTCCGACACGGCCGCCCGCACCAGCGACCAACTCACCCACGCTATGAGCGTGCTCGGCGAGGAGGAGCAGTCACTGTCCGGCAAGCGCCGCCAGGTGCAGTCCGTGATGGACGCGTGCAGCGCCGAGCTCACCCGGCGCTACCGCGATGGTGAAGCCAACGTCTCGACATTGCTGGCTGAGCAGACGGTCTCGGCCCCCGAGTCGTGATCCTGGTCGATGTCGTCCGCTCGGGTTACCTCGAGAGCACCCACACCGGCTCGGTCGTTGCGCTGCGACCGGACGGCTCCCGCGCACTCTCGGTCGGCGACCCGGACCGGCCCGTCTTCCCCCGATCGTCGAACAAGCCGTTGCAGGCCGTCGCCCTGCTCGAGGCCGGCTGGGCGCCCGGCGACAGCGAACAGCTCGCCCTTGCCACCGCCTCGCACTCCGGCGAGCCGGCCCATCTCGACGTCGTACGCCGGGTCCTCGGCGCTCTGGACCCGTCGGCGCTCGGCTGCCCGGCGATGCTCCCGCTGTCCGAACCGGCTGCCCATGTCTTGCTGGCCGGCGGTGGCGCCGCGTCGGCGCTGACGATGAACTGCTCGGGCAAGCACGCCGCTATGCTGGCCACCTGTCTCGCGAACGGCTGGCCGGTCGCGGGGTATCTCTCCCCGGAGCACCCGGTCCAGCAGGCGATCATTTCCGGGATCGAACGGTTGGCCGGCGAGCCGGTGCTGCATGTCGCCGTCGACGGGTGCGGCGCCCCGCAGCATGCCCTCAGCCTGCCGGGGCTGGCCCGCGCCTTCGGGGCGCTGGCGTCGGCTACCGCCGGCCCCGAGCGGCAGGTCGCGGACGCGATGCGGGCGCATCCGTTCCTGGTCGGTGGCAGCGGTCGGGATGTCACGCAGCTGCTGCAGGGCGTGCCCGGGCTGGTTGCCAAGGACGGCGCCGAGGGCGTCTACGCCGCTGCGCTGCCGGACGGCTCGGCGGTCGCACTCAAGATCGACGACGGGGCCGGCCGGGCCCGGACGCCGGTGCTGGTCGCGGCCCTGCGTCTGCTCGGCGCCGCCGGGCCGGTCCTGGACGATTTGGCCACCGCCGCCGTCCTCGGCGGCGGCGCCGTGGTCGGCGAGGTGCGGGTGAGCGAGGCGCTGTCCCGGCGTACCGGCTGAGAAAGCCGTCGAGCGCGGCTCGCCTGCCGGCCAGGGGTCGGCGCGTGGCCCGGACGGCGATGGTCGAGGTCGCGGGTCCGTGGCGGTCACCGCGCCCGGTCTGCCCGCTCAGCGGTGATGTCGACGGCGACCAGGACGTCCCCGGTGACGTCATTGTGGCGGTGCTCAGCGCGGACCAACTGACGTCGAAGCGATCCACCACCGGCTCGCCGTCGGGCCAGACCCAATTGACCGTCGGGCCAGTCAGGCTGATGGCCGCGACCAGTTGTCGTGCGCGCCGACGCGGTGCTGGATCCAGCGTCTGCGGCGGTGTCGGCGGCCCTGGACCCGCCCTTCGACTCGCTCGGCGGTGAGGAGCCGCTGACGCCGCGCGGCGTTCTGGTCGAGAGCAACGGCTGCACCGTTGATCAGGGCACGCGGCGCTGGCTGTCCTGACCGGCTCGCCTGCCTTCCTCGACCTGGTGACCGCGCCCGCGGTGCTGGGCGAGCTCGCTTTGGCCGAGTTCGGCGTCGACAGTGAGGAGGACAGACGATGCGGGTGCTCCGCAAGCTCACCTGAGACCGGTCAGTCGGTCGAGGCCGGCCCCACGGCGGCCGCGAGCACCCCGGAGTTGGGCAGCAGCACGAGGCCGTCGTCGGTGTCGAGTTGCACGTAGGTCAGGCCGATCGACAGGACCCGACCGGAGTACGGCCCGGCGAGGGCGCCGCTGCGCACGGTGATCTCCTGGCCGACCCGGAACGGCCGGTTGAGCAGCATCACCAGTCCGGCGACGACGTTGGCCAGTGACTGCTGGGCGGCGATACCGACGACCACTCCGGTGACCGCCCCGGAAACCAAGAGGCGCTGGATGGGCACCTGCAGCAGGACGAGCAGCGCCAGTGTCGTCGCGGTGTACCCGGCGAGGGTGAGTAACAGCGCGACGACGGCGGCGTGCCCGTCCCCGAACCTTGATCGGCTGCCTGCGGCGACCTCGCTGGCTGCGCTGCGGACCGCCAGCACCGCCAGCGCAACGAACGCGGCGCTGCCCGTGACGGCGATGGCGCTGCCGCCCGGGGTAGCCCACGACAGGTCACCGAACACGCGGACGACGAGGCCGGCGACCATTGCCAGCAGGCCGAACGCGACGGCCCGCTTGAAGTCCGGCCGGAGCCGAGCGGTGAGCAGGTGGTTGACGGTGCCGGGAACGGGCTCGAACGGTGTGAGCAGGGGGATGGTGTGCTCCTCGGGACGGGGACAGGCCAGCGCCGGGGCCACCCGACGACGCGGGCAGGGCGCTCGATGGCGCTGCTCCCAGGGTAGGGGAGGGCCCTGACAAGGACCTGTCGCGCCGGCGAGCGGGGACGAAAGGCTCCCGAGCGAGGGACCTCCGCCCGCAGGTGGTCCGCGCTGGCCCGGACAGGCTGGGCCAGGCACGACCAGCACGTGGGCTGGTGCCGACCGGGCGCTCGATGTGGGCGAGTTGCGCTAGGACGAGTCGTGAGGACATGCCGCTTCGCACTGGTGCCGAGCCAGACGTCTGCGCAGCCGACCCGACTGGGCAACTCCGCCGCAACGTCGAACTGTGACCGACGTCATGCCGAAGTGCTAGCTCGCTTGCTTGCTACAGCTAGCACTCGCCGGTAACATTGATTCCAAGAGGATCCAGCGGGGAGGGGCCACCGTGCCGGGCATCACCGACGTCCGTCATCTGGGCGACTACATCCGTGAGCAGCGGGCCTCGTCGCAGATCAGCCTGCGGCAGCTCGCGAAGCTGGCGGGCGTGAGCAATCCCTACCTCAGCCAGATCGAGCGGGGTCTGCGTAAGCCGAGCGCCGAGATCCTGCAGCAGATCGCCAAGGGACTACGCATCTCGGCCGAGGCGCTCTATGTCCAGGCCGGGATCCTCGAGCAACGCGAGCGGGGTGGTGCCGTCGCCGATGCAGTGTCGAGCGACGGCGGCCTCAGTGAGCGGCAGAAGCAGGTGCTGCTCGAGATCTACGGCAGCTTTCGCAAGGAGAACGCCAACCTGGCGGACCCCGAGCCAGTCGTCGTGTCAGCGGTCACCGCTCCCAAGGCCCCCCGGCGCCACGCCACCCGCCCGACCACGCCAGGCCAGCCCGATCTGACCGACACCCCCGATGCCCAGGAGGCAAGAACATGACCGTCACCACCAACGTCAACAAGGCCGGTAACACCGTCACCGGCCGCTTCACCCTCAAAAA
>JAYUMN010000320.1:0-1997 GCA_043762595.1 Frankiales bacterium | reverse complement strand
CCATTCGTGCCGATCTTGACGACGTTGTCGGCGACACGCCGATGAGGGCGACCATGTCGTCAAGATCGCCGGCCTCGGGCGCGAACACCGGGTCAGCGGCGCAGCGTCAGCAGGCCAGAGCTGAACCGGTGGTCGTCGGCAAATCCGAGCCGGTCGTACACCGCCCGCCCGGCCGCGTTGTCGGCGTACATCCCCAAGGTCACGACGTCGCAGCCGTCGGCGAACAGCAACCGGGCGAGCCCCGCGGTGACCGCCGAGGCCAGCCCTTGGCTACGCGCGCGGGGATGCACCGCGATCGAGGACAGGTGGCCGACACCGGTCGCCGCGCTGGTGTCGGCCGCGCAGGCCACCAGCTCAACGCCGTCGACGATCCCGACCCAGCGCAGCACCGCTGGGTCGCCGGGTCTGGCCGAGGCGGTCGGCGCGGCAGCATCCAGCAGCGGCCCGACCAGCGCCTCGTCGACGAGCTGGACGCGGTCCTCACCGGGCTGGGCAGGGGGCGGCGCACCGAGCCAGCGGAAGTCCCAGTCGGTCCCGTCCAGCGCCACCCACGCCGGCAGTAGGGGCGTCGTCCCGCGGGGCAGCGTCACCCGCTGGCGGTCACGTAGCTCGGGGAGCAGCTCACCGAGCAGCTCGGCGACACCGGCCGGCTCGCCGTGCGTCATCAGATAGGGCAGCCGTTCCTCGGCGTCGGTGGCGAACCAGGCGACCGCCCCCGGGCCGGTCCAGCCCGACACGATCGGCCGGCGCAGCGATCCGCGGACGTAGGGATCGTGCGAGGTGGCGAACAGGACCTCACCCGCGGACGTCAGCGGGGTCGGTCGCACGAGGCTGACGCTACCGGCGGGGCAGCTGTCCGGCGGTCGTAGGGTCAACGGTGTGACCCTGTTCGACGCCGCCGAGCAGGAGGCCCGCGCGCGGGTCGCCCCGCTCGCCGTCCGGATGCGGCCGCGCACCCTGGACGAGGTCGTCGGCCAGCAGCACCTGCTGCGGCCGGGCGCCCCACTGCGCCGGCTGGTCGAGGGGGACGCCCCGCTGAGCGTCATCCTGTGGGGACCGCCCGGCACCGGCAAGACGACCCTCGCCATGACGATCGCGCACTCGACCAGGCGGCGATTCCGCGAGTTGTCCGCCGTCACCGCCGGCGTCAAGGAGGTCCGCGAGGTCGTCACCGAAGCCAAGCGCGCGCTCGGCGAGACCGGCGCGCAGACGGTGCTGTTCATCGACGAGGTGCACCGGTTCTCCAAGACCCAGCAGGACGCGCTGCTGCCCTCGGTGGAGAACCGCTGGGTCACCCTGGTCGCGGCGACCACCGAGAACCCCTTCTTCTCGATCATCTCACCGCTGCTGTCCCGCTCCCTGCTGCTGACGCTCGAGCCGCTGTCCGACGACGATGTCCGGACCGTCGTACGACGGGCGCTGGCCGACGATCGGGGACTGCAGCAGCAGGTCACCGTGACCCCGGAAGCGGAGGACTTCCTGGTCCGACTGGCCGGCGGCGACGCGCGGCGGGCGTTGACCGCGCTGGAGGCCGCGGCGATGACCGACGTGGTGACCCTCGAGGTGCTGGAGCTGGCCGTCGATCGGGCCGCCGTGCGCTACGACCGGGACGGCGACCAGCACTACGACGTCATCAGCGGCTTCATCAAGTCGATTCGCGGCTCCGACGTGGATGCGAGCCTGCACTATCTGGCCCGGATGCTGGAGGCGGGGGAGGACCCGCGCTTCATCGCCCGTCGCCTGGTCGTCAGCGCGAGTGAGGACATCGGGATGAGTGATCCGTCGAGCCTGTCGGTCGCGGTGGCGGCCGCGCAGGCGCTCGAGCTGATCGGGCTCCCGGAGGCGCGGATCAACCTGGCGCAGGCCACGATCCACCTGGCGCTCGCGCCCAAGAGCAACGCGGTGCTGGCTGGGATCGACAGCGCGGTCGCCGATGTCCGCGCCGGGCTCACCGGTACCGTGCCAGCCCACCTGCGGGACAGCCACTACGCCGGCGC
>JAYUMN010000319.1:0-3595 GCA_043762595.1 Frankiales bacterium | reverse complement strand
GACCCGGCCTACGGCCGGAGACGCTGACTGACCGCGACCCAGCGATCCAGCGCCGCCGCCGCCGCGCCGCTGTCGAGGGCCGCCGCGCCGCGCACGAGCCCATCGGCGAGCCGCTCCGCGAGCGGAGCCACTATCCCGTCGTACGCCGCGAGGGCGGCGGCGGCGTTGAGCAGGACGGCGTCGCGGACCGGCCCGGGCGCACCGTCGAGCAAGGCGCGGGCCACCGCGGCATTGTGCGCGGCGTCAGCCCCGCGCAGGTCCGCGAGTGAGGCGGGCGGCAGTCCGATCGAGCCCGGGTCGAACGAAGACCGGACGACCTCGCCGGCGCGCACCGCCCACACCGTGGACGGCCCGGTGGTGGTGAGCTCGTCGAGCCCGTCGTCACCGCGGAAGACCAGCGCATCGGCCCCGCGCGCAGCGAGCACCCCGGCCATCACCGGGGCGAGACGCGCATCGGACACGCCGACCGCCTGTGCCGCCGGGCGGGCCGGGTTGGTAAGCGGCCCCAGCACGTTGAACACGGTCGGGATCCCCAGCTCGCGCCGGGGCACCGCGGCGTGCCGCATCCCCGGGTGGAACACCGGGGCGAAGCAGAAGGCGATGCCGGCCTGCGCGACGCACGGGCCGATCGCGGCCGGTGGCAGGTCGACGACCACGCCGAGGGCCTCGAGCAGGTCGGCAGAGCCGCAGGCGGAGGAGGCCGCCCGGTTGCCGTGCTTGCAGACCGGCGTGCCGGTGCCGGCGACAACCAGCGCCGCCATCGTCGAGATGTTGACCGTGTTGGAGCGGTCACCTCCGGTGCCACAGGTGTCGACCACCCGGCCCGTGACCTCGACCGGCAGGGCCTGCTCGAGCATCACCTCGACCAGGCCGGCGACCTCCTGCGCCGTCTCACCCTTAGCCCGCAAGGCCACGACGAACGCGGCGACCTGCGCCGGTGAGGCGGCACCCTGCATCACCTCGCGCATCGCCCAGGCCGTGTCCGCGGCGCCGAGCGACGCACCGGCCAGCAGGGTGCTGAGCAGCGTCGGCCAGGTCGGGGCCACCTGCTCAGCCGACGGCGCGGCGGACCGGCAGCCCGCCGTCACGCTGGCGCAGCAGCGAGACGACGGCAGCTGTCAGGTCGGGCGCGTCGATCGGCTGGGGGAGCACCGCGTCGGCCAGCGACCACCTGCCGAGCCATGCGTCGGCGCGGCGGGCCACCAGCACCAGCGTCGGCGGACAGTCCCGAAGTTCGTCTTTGAGTTGTTTGGCAAGGCCGAGCCCGCCGGTCGGCCAAGCTTCACCGTCAAGCACCGCGAGGTCCACCCCGCCCTCGTCGACCGCTTTGAGGACCTGGGCGCCGGTCGCGCACTCGACCCACTCGAGCCGGCCGAGGTCGCCGGTCGGCCGCCTGCCGACGGCGACCCGGACGCTGTCGCGGACCGCCGGGTCGTCGCTGTAGAGGACTACCCGGTGCGTACGGGCAGGGGAGTCACTCATGACCAGGGAGCCTAGCCCGCAGGCACCGTCCCGGACGGCCCGCAGGCATCCCAGCCCAGCACGTCACCGCCCAGCCGCTGCGCCAGGCCCGCCATCCGGGACCGTTCCTGCGCCGCGCCCATTGCGGTCAGCACCTGGGTGCGCCAGGCGCGCACCAGCCCGCCCCCGACCACCGTCAGCTGGTAACCGTCCTGAGCGAGAACCACAGCGGCCCGCTCGACCGCGTCGCCGGGCAGCACCAAATGGTGTCGGACGAGTAGCCGCTGATCCAGGTCCACGCCCCGCGCCACCGCCTCGGCCAGGACCGCAGAGTCCGCGCGGGCCGCGTCAGGGGCCGCCACCAGCACCGCCAGCGCCCCGTCGTCGTCATAGGACGTGAGCGCCGGCTGTGCCTTGCGGAACCAGCCGAGCAGGCTCACCGAGCGTGCGTCAACGCGTCGAGCCGGTCCAGCCGCCGGTCCTCGCGGGCGGCCTCCCGCTCGCTGGCCCGCATCCACTGGGCGAGCACCACGACGAGAAAAAGCAGCCCGACGAGGTCACCGGACGCCCACAGCAGACCACCGCCGACCTGCTGCTGGAACACCGCCTCGGCTCGGTCCACGAGCGCCAGATAGTGCGGCCCGGCGATGAGCCCGGACCCGTCCTGCGGCACGCTCATGATCGCGATGCCGAGGAAGGCGTGGAACGGCAGCGCGGCGATGAGCATCAGCATCCGGAACGGGTGACCCACCCGCCCCGGGATCGGGTCGATGCCGAGCAGCGGCCAGAAAAACAGTGAGCCGACGACGACGAAATGCAGGTGCAGCAGGGCGTGCAGCAGCGGTGAGTCCAGCGTCGCGGGGTACCAGCCGGAGAAGTACAACGCGAACGGGCTGCCGACGAACAGCACCCAGGGGATCGCCGGGAACGTGACGAGCCGGGCGAACCGGGAGTGCAACAGCGCCAGCAGCAGCGCCCGCGGACGCCGCGGCAGGGTCCGCAGCGCAAGGGTGACGGGCGCGCCGAGGGCGAGGAACACCGTCGCGACCATCGACAGCAGCATGTGCTGGACCATGTGGGCGCCGAACAGCGACTCGTCGTAGGCCGCGAGCCCAGACAGCAGCGCGACCGAGAGGATACCGAGCCCACCAAGAATGAAGGCGACGCTCCGACCGACCGGCCAGCTGTCCCCGCGCGAGGTCAACCGGCGTACGCCGAACAGGTAGAGGGCGCCCGGAACAGCGATGCCGAGCGTGGGCACCAAGGGGAAGTGGGCCTGGGTGATCAACGCGGCCGGCCCGAAGGCCGGCAACCCGCCCGGGCCTGCCAGCAGCATCGTCGCGGCGCCGTTCATATTTGAATCCTACGGCGGGCAGCCACCCCCGGCGCGGCGAGGGGCCCCGCGTGGTGGCTGCGGCCAACCCCTGCCAGAATGCCCGAGTGGCCACTGCTTCCGTGCTGGAGAAGATGCCGACGCACGGATCCCTGACGCGACCGAACATGGTCTCGATCGGGACCATCGTCTGGCTGTCGAGTGAGTTGATGTTCTTCGCCGCGCTGTTCGCGATGTATTTCACGATCCGTTCAGTGCAGGGGGCTGGCAACTGGCCGCCACCGGGCGTGCACCTGGCGGTCGGCTATTCCGCGGTCTTCACGACGATCCTGATCGCATCGTCGTTCACCTGTCAGCTCGGCGTGTTCAAGGCCGAGGAAGGTGACGTCTACGGCATGCGCCGGTGGTTCTTCATCACGTTGCTGATGGGGCTGACCTTCGTGCTGGGTCAGGCGAACGAATACCGCAACCAGTACGCCGACGGGATGACGATCCACTCGCATGGTTACGGCTCGGTGTTCTACCTCACGACCGGCTTCCATGGACTACACGTCATCGGCGGGTTGTTTGCGTTCGTAGTGGTACTGCTTCGGTCCACCGTCGGTCGCTTTACCCCGGACAAAGCCACCAGTGCGATCGTCGTGTCCTACTACTGGCACTTCGTCGACGTGGTCTGGGTCGGCCTCTACGCGACCATCTACCTCATCCACTAAGGGACGCAACGGTGATCTCCCCAAGCACGGTCCGTTCGCGGATCAGCAACTTCGGCGTTCTGCTGCTCGCCCTCGTCCTCCTGGCGGG
>JAYUMN010000318.1:0-3466 GCA_043762595.1 Frankiales bacterium | reverse complement strand
AAGTCGCGTTGCGTCCGCCCGAGCCGCCAGGTGTCAGCGAACAACGCCAGCCATTCGCCGTCGCCGCGCTGCAGCACCTCGACGCCGCTCTGCCGGTCGAGGTCGCCGACCCACTCCCTCGTCGTACGCCTGGCCAGTGAGTAGCCCAACCGGTCGAGAGTGATCGGCGCCCCCATCTCGCCGGCCATCCGGTGCTGCGCCACCTCGAACTGCATCGGCCCGACGGCGGCAAGCACCGGCGCCTGGTCGCCGCGCAGATCGGACCGCAGGACCTGCACCACGCCCTCCTGCTCAAGTTGCTCGATCCCCCGCCGGAACTGCTTGTAGCGGCCCGAGTCGTTGGAGCGTGCGACGCAGAAGTGCTCCGGCGCAAAGGACGGGATCGGCGGGTAGGCCACATGCTGGTCGACGAACAACGAATCCCCAACCCGAAGGGTGGAGGCGTTGACCAGGCCGACGACGTCGCCGGGGTAGGCCACATCGACTGTCGACCGATCCCGACCGAAGACCTGCTGGGCGTATTTCGTCGCGAACGGCTTGCCGGTCGCGGCGTGGGTGACCACGGTGCCGCGCTCGAAGACCCCGGAGCAGACCCGGATATAGGCCAGCCGATCCCGGTGGCTCGAGTCCATGCCGGCCTGCACCTTGAACACGAAGCCGCTGAAGGGCGTGTCGAGCTCGCGCGGCTTGCCGTTCTCGTCCGGGCGAGACCCTGGTGCGGGGGCGATCTCGAGCAGCAGGTCGAGCAGCTGTCGGACCCCGAAGTTGAGCACGGCGCTGCCGAAGATGACCGGCGTCGTGCGGTGGGCGAGGAACGCCGCCTGGTCGTGGCTGGCCCCGTCGGCCTCGAGCAGCTCGCTCTCCTCGAGCGCGGTCGTCCAGTGCTCCCCCTGCATGGCGGAGGCGTCGGCTGCCGAGACGATCTGCTCGACGGCAATCGTCGCGCCACCAGCGGTTCGGGTGAACTGGACGAACTCGCCGGTCCTGCGGTCCAGGACACCACGAAAGTCCCCCGCGTAGCCCACCGGCCAGGTCAGCGGTGTTGGCTGCAACCCGGTCTTGGCATGCACCTGATCCATCAGGGCGAGCGCGTCGAGGCCCGGTCGGTCCCACTTGTTGATGACGGTGATGACGGGGATGCCCCGGTGCCGGCACACCTCGAACAATTTCAGAGTCTGCGGCTCCATGCCCTTGGCGGCATCGACGAGCATGACCGCGCTGTCGACCGCGGCCAGCACCCGGTAGGTGTCCTCGGAGAAGTCCGCGTGACCGGGGGTGTCGACGAGGTTGATGACCGAGTCACCGTAGGTGAACTGCAGGGCTGCCGAACTGATCGAGATGCCGCGGGCCTTCTCGATATCCATCCAGTCCGACACGGTGCTCTTGCGACCGGCCTTGCCGTGGATGGCGCCGGCCTCGGTGATGACCCGCGCGTGCAGCGCGAGCGCCTCGGTGAGGGTGGACTTGCCGGCGTCCGGATGGCTGATGACCGCGAACGTCCGGCGACGGGCCGCCTCCGTGACGGCGGGGCTGTCGGACACCGGTCTCCTCACGCTGGTCTGGGCGGTCAGGGTACGTCGGGGCGGTGGCATGGCAGGGTCGGCAGGTGACACGGCCGCGCGCGAGTGGGTTGCTCGGTGCGGTTGCCCTGGCCGGTTGCCTGGCCTGCGTGCTGCTCGTCGGACGCAGCCGCGGCATTCTCGTCGGCCGCTGGCCGCTCTACGGCGTGCTGGTGCTGTGGACCACGCTGGCGGCGCTGGCGAGCCGGTGCCTGACCCGCAGCCGGCTGCAGAGCAGGCTCGCCGTGCTCGGCGTCGCCGCCGCCCTGCTCGGCGTCGCCCTGACGAGCGGACCACAATTGTCGGACGACCTCTACCGCTATCTGTGGGATGCGGAGGTCGCCGCCGCCGGCATCGACCCCTACGCCCTGCCGCCGAACGCGCCACAGCTCGCTGCCCTCCGCGCACCGTTCCTGTGGCCGGATGCCGCCGGCTGCACCACCCTGCGGGCGGACCTGCCAAGGCACGCCCGGGCCAACCCGTTCGCCGGTTTCCACAAGCGGCCGGGCTGCGCCAACATCAACCGAGCCGGTGTCCGCACGATCTACCCACCGGCGGCCCAAATCGCTCTGCGCGCCGGCGATGCACTGACGCCCGGATCGGCCCGGGAGCTGCGCGCCCAGCTACCGGCCGCGGCGTACAGCCTGACCTTGACCGGGTTGCTCGTGGCGCTGCTGCGCAAGGCCGGCCGATCACCGTGGTGGGCGCTGCTCTACGCCGCCAGTCCGCTGGCGGGTGCCGAGGCGGCCATGGATGGACACATCGACGTACTCGGCGCGCTCGTCGGCGTGGTCGCGTTGGCGGTCCTGGCCCGCCGCGAGGTCCGCCTCAGGACCGCCGCCGTCGCCGGTGCGCTCCTGGCTGTTGCGACGCTGGTGAAGCTCTATCCCGCGGCTCTCGGCGTGGTGGCCCTGCCCCGGCTCGGGGTCTTGTCCAAGCGCACCCTCGTCTTCATCGGGTCCGGCGCGGCAACCTGCGCCGCCCTCTACGCCCCACACGTGGCCGCGGTCGGCGCGAAGGTGCTCGGCTACCTGCCCGGCTATCTGGCCGAGAATGGCTACGGCTCGGGCGACCGCTTCGCGGTGCTCGCCGCCGTCGGGGTCCCGGGCCAGGTGTCGCTGGTCCTGGTGGCGCTCAGCCTGTTGATCCTCGTCGGGTGGTCGCTGGGACGACCGTTCGAAGATGGTGACATCGTCGACGTGGCCCGACGGGCAGCCACCGTCGTCGGTGGGGCGTTTCTGCTCGTCACGCCCGGCAACGCTTGGTACTGCAGTCTTCTCATCGCCTGCGCCGCGCTCGCGCAACGGCCGGAGTGGCTCGGTGTGGTCATCGCGAACTGGACCGTCTATTTCGCCTTCGTCCTGCACGGCGACCGGGCCTACCCGGCGGTGGCCTACGCCGTCGCCACGACCCTTGTCGCCGCCTGCGCGCTCGGTCGCCGCCGTCAGGGATCGATGAGCTGCAACTCGCTCTCGAGCTCGCCGGCCACGACGACCCGTCCGGTCGTGGGCACGACCGTGACCGAGTAGGCGTCGCGAACGGTCGGCCAGGTCCGCGCCCTGACCAGACCCTTGTCGGTCAAGCGGTACTGCACCAGCAGATTCTGCGCCGTCGCAGTGATGTAGACCAGGCGACGAACCGGGTCGTACGCCGTTCCGTACGGCTTGCCCGGCAGCGGGGAGCGGTCGAGTAGTCGGGGGGGGCCCGACACGTCGTAGCGCAGCAGGGCGCCCCCGGTGGTGTCGGTGACCAGCAGCAGCCCTGGGGTGAGGGCGAGGGCATGGGTCGGCCCCGCACCCGCCGGCAGCGCCGCCACCTGACGCCCGTCCCGGTAGACGTGCAGTAGCCGCCCACGGACATCGACCACCCCGCCGGTCCGGCCCGTGCCAGCAGCCCCGCCCGGCTGG
>JAYUMN010000317.1:0-17283 GCA_043762595.1 Frankiales bacterium | reverse complement strand
CTGCGGCGTTCGACCTCGCGGGCGACGGCCAACGCGCAGTGCCGCACCTCGGTAAAGGTCCAGTCCGGCCGGATTCGCAGATAGACGTGGATTCCCTTGCTCCCGGACGTTTTCGGAAAGCTGAGCATCCCCAACCCGGCGAAGACGTCGCGCACCTCCAGCGCGATCTCCTGCACGTCCGACCAGCCCGTGCCGGGCATCGGGTCCAAATCGATCCGGAGCTCATCCGGCCGTTCGACGTCGCTGCGACGTGACGGCCAGGGATGGAAGTCGAGCGTCGACATCTGCGCCGCCCACGCCACGTGGGCGACGTCGATCGGGCACAGCTCGGTGGCCGACCGGCCGGACGGAAAGTTCACGGTGACCGTCTCGATCCACGGTGGCCGGCTCGGCGGGACCCGCTTGGTGTAGATCGCCTCCCCCTCGGCGCCCTCCGGATGGCGCTTGAGCACCGTCGGGCGCTCGCGCAGCCCGCGCACGACCCCGTCGGCCACGGCGAGGTAGTACTCCACCAGGTCGAGCTTGCGGCCGCGGCCTTCGGGCAGCCCGGAGAAATAGGTCCGGTCCGGATTGGTCACCTTCACGACCCGCTCGCCGGTCGGTGTCTGCACGGCGAGCTCAACGAAGGGACTCGCCACAGGCCGGACGCTACCGCTGAGTCCTCGCCAAGGACGCATCTTTGGAGGACGCTGGCTGGGTGGGTCCAATGCACCCGCAGTCGCGGGTCCTGCTTCGGCCAGCGCGCCCAGTCGACGGCCCGGTGGACCTACTCGCCGCCGGCCCACAGCCAACCGGCCGGCGCGCCTACCGGTGGGTCCCCGCGGGGGTTCTGGGCCTACTCCTGGTCGTCACCGCCCTGGTTCGACCCGGTGCACCGGGCACCCCTGGCATGGCCTTCCGGCCGGATGCGTCGGTGATTGTCCACGACGTCGAGTGGTCCGGTCGGCAGGTCGACGTGCAACTGCATGTGGAGCTCCGCAACGACGGGCCGGGACCGCTCGAGGTGCTGGGGGCGCGGCTGAACCCCCCGACGTGGCAGGTCACCATCGTCGACCGACCGACTGTCGTCTCGGGCGAGGCAATCTCATTGCAACTCGCACGGCGCACCCGCTGCGGCCTGCCGCCGGACCGGACCCCAGACGCCCTGCTGATCATCGTGCGGCCCGAAGGCCGCCACCCGCGGACCGAACGGCTGTCCCTGCAGGCCGGGGAGCGCGGTCCGGCGCTGGCCGACGCGCTGCTCGACGTACCGGCTCAGGCCTGTCAGACGTCGCCACCGGCTCGTCAGCTGTGGCTGGAACACCTGGCCGTGATTGCACGCTGAGACTCACATGACCACCTACCCCGTGCAGAAGACCGATCAGCAGTGGCGGGCCGAGCTGACGCCCGAGCAGTATGCCGTTCTGCGGCAGGCCGGCACCGAACGGCCGTGGACCGGCGAGTACAACGACACCAAAACCGAGGGCGTCTACTCGTGCCGGGCCTGCGACGCCGAGCTGTTCCGCTCCGACACCAAATTCGACTCGCACTGCGGCTGGCCGAGTTTCTACGCCCCGAGCGAGACCGACAACGTGGTCCTGCGCGAGGACCTGTCGATGGGAACCAAGCGCATCGAGGTGCTCTGTGCCACCTGCGGCAGCCACCTCGGGCACGTTTTCGACGACGCGCCGCAGACGCCGACCGGCGACCGCTACTGCATGAACAGTGTGTCGCTCAAGTTGGCCCCCGCCAGCTAAGGAAGGGCTGCGACGACCTCGGCGATCGGCTTGCGAATGCCGGTGTAAAAGGGCGTCTCGAGCTTGGTATGCAACCGGGCCCGGGACGTCCGCAGGGCCCGAAGGCAGTCCACGATGCGGTGCAACTCATCGGCCTCGAACGCGAGCAACCACTCGTAGTCACCAAGACCGAATGCCGCCACGGTGTTGGCGCGCACGTCCTCGAACTCCCGGCCCATGATCCCGTGCTCAGACAGCATGCCCTTGCGCTCGTAGTCCGGCAGCAGATACCACTCCAGCGAGCGATTGAACGGATAGACGCAGGTGTATTTCTTCGGGTCCTCGCGACGGACGTACGCCGGGATGTGGTTGCGGTTGAACTCAGCCGGCCGGTGCAGGCCGACGCTCGACCAGACCGGCAGCAGGTGGGCGCCCAGGGCGCTCTGCCGAAAGCGCGTATAGGTCTCCTGCAGCACGTCGATGTCGGGGCAGGTCCACCAGACCATCACATCGGCGTCGGCTTTGAACCCGGCGATGTCGTACACCCCGCGGGTGTAGACGTCCTTTTCAAGCGCCGCGTCGAGGAAGGACTGCGCCTGCTCGGCGATCGCCGTCCGGTCCTCGGGCAACGGGGTAGCTGCCTCGAAGACGGCGTACATGCAGTAGAGGAGCTGGTCGTTGAGCTCGCGGGCCTTCGGCGCCTCGGGGCGGTCCTGGTCGGTCATGGCTCCAGTGTGAACCCTGCCAGCACGGCCCGCGCGGCGTCCTGCCCGCTTTTGGCGACCGCGGGCACGCCCACCCCGTCGTACGCCGCACCGGCGACTGCCAGACCGACCGGGAGCGACGACCGCAGCCGGGCCACCAGTGCGAGATGACCGACGGCGTACTGCGGCAGGCCGCCGCCCCAGCGGGTGACGCGGCTGTCCAGCAGCCGGGGCAGCGGACCGACCGCAACGGCCAGCTCGTCGAGCACGGTGGCAGCGAGGTCGTCGTCATCGCGTTGTAGGTCGCGGTGCTCCCCGAACCGGCCGACGCTGGCGCGGACGACGGCCGGCCCGGGGCGCCCCCACTTGCGACTGGTGAAGGTCACCGCTTTGGTGGTGCGGCCCTCGATGGCCGGCACGAGATAGCCGCTGCCCGCGCCTGGTGATGGGCCGTCGAGCACGAGGGTGACGATCGCGACGCTCGCGTAGTCGACGCCGCCGAGCTCCTCGACCGGCGCGTACCCACGCAGCAACCGGGCCGCGGGCGCCGCCGGGACGGCCAGCACAACGGCGTCCGCCACGAGGCAACCTGGTTCAGCGGCCGAGCCGGTCACCAGGCGCCACCCGGTCGGGGTCCGCTCGAGCGCCCGGACGGTCGTGCCCAGCCGGACGTCGAACTGTGCGGCCAGGGCGACCGGGAGCGCGCCGAGACCGCCTGGCACGCCGGCGAAGACCGACCCGGGGCTCGGCACTCCCCTGGCCGCCCGGGCGGCAACGATCAGACTGCGGTGCCGCGCGGCCGTCGCCGCCAGCGCCGGCAAGGTCGCCTGCAGCGACAGCAGATCGGCGTGGCCGGCGTATACGCCGCCCAGCAGCGGGTCGACGAGCCGCTCGACGACCTCCCGGCCGAGCCGGCGGCGGACCAGCTCGCCGACCGAGATGTCCTGCTGCAGAGGGCACCCCGGCATGGCGAGGTCGAGTGGCACCCGGGCGAGGCCAGCCGCCGAGAGCACCTGGCTGCGGGCCAGACTGGTCAGGTCGGCGGGCACGCCCATCACCGTCCCGGTCGGCAGCGGCCGCAGCCGGCCGCGGGTCCACAGCGACGCCCCACCGGCGGCCGGGGAAACCAGCGGGAGGCCGGCCGCGGCAGCCAGGTCGGTGCCCCACGGCACCCGACGCAGCATCGAGTCGGCGCCCTCGTCGACGTGCAGCCCGCCGACCTCGCTCGCGCGCACCTTGCCGCCGACCCGGTCCGCTGCCTCCAGCACGAACACCCGGGCGCCGAAGCGGGTCAGCTCGAGTGCCGCGGCAAGCCCGGCGATCCCCGCTCCCACGACGGCGACGACGGGGGCTGGCACCCGACCAGCCTAGGCAGGTCCGAAAAGCCGCGCGCTGCGCACGTCGCCCGGTGCGGTCCTGCTTAGGGTCGCCCGGTGCGGTCCTGCGTAGGGTCGCCCGGTGCGGCGCGCCCCCCTGGTCCTCGTCGCGACGTCGCTCGCCGCCTTCACCGCCACGCTCGACAACACCGTGGTCGCGGTCGCCCTACGCGACGTGCAGGCCGACCTCGGCGCCGGGGTGAGCGGCTTGCAGGGCGTCGTCACCGGCTACACCGTGGCCCTGGCGGCCCTGCTGCTCACCGGTGGCGCGCTCGCCGACGTCCTCGGGCGACGCCGGATCCTGCTCACCGGCCTGGCCGTCTTCGCCGGTGCGTCGGCCGGCTGCGCGCTGGCCGGCTCGGTGACAGCGCTCATCGCCTGGCGGGTGGTGCAAGGGGCCGGCGCGGCATTCGTCCTGCCCGGCAGCCTGGCACTGCTCGCTGCGGCGTACGACGAGCCGGCCCGCCGCGCCCGCGCGGTCGGGATCTGGGCAGCCAGCGGAGGCTTCGCCCTGGTCGCGGGACCGGTCGCAGGTGGGTTGCTCGTCGCGGCGTACAGCTGGCGGGCGGTGTTCTGGATCAACCTCCCGCTGGCTGCGCTCATCGCCGGGGTGGCGCTGAGCTGCCCGGGCGGCGGACGCGTGCGCGGCCGGCGGCTCGACCTGCCAGGTTCGGTGCTGACCGCGGTGGTACTCAGCCTCGCGACGTACGCCGTGGTGCTCGCCGGCCGGGACGGCCTCGGCGGGCCGGTTGTCGGCTGCCTCATGGCCGCCGCCGCCGCCGCCGCCGCGCTGGCCCGGGTGGAGCGGCGCAGCAGTGCGCCGTTGCTGCCGCTGACGCTGCTGCGGAACCGGGCGTTCTCCGGGTCGTTCGCGGGCGGCTTCGCGGCGTCGCTGGCGGTGTTCGTCCTGCTGGTGTTCCTCAGCCTGTTCCTGCAGCTGGTGCAGGGGCGGGACGCCCTCCCGGCCGGGCTGTTGCTGCTACCGCTGACCGTCGCGCTCGTGGTCACCGCGCCGCTGGCCGGACGATGGGCCAGCCGTCGCGGCCCCCGCGCACCGGTCGTCGTGGGCCTCGCGCTGAGCGGGCTAGCCCTGCTCGGGCTCGGCGCGATGCTCACCGTCCACGCCTCCGGCTCGCTGCTCGGGATCGCTCTGGCCGTCGCCGGCATCGGGGTTGGGCTGACCACCGCCCCGGTCGTCACGGCCTCCCTCGACGCGGTCGCGATGCGCCGCAGTGGACTCGCCTCGGCGACCGTGAGCGTGGCCCGCGAGCTCGGCGGGGTGGTTGCCGTCGCCGGGTTGGGGGCGCTGGCCGTCACCCGGCTCGGCGCCGGGTTAACCCGATCGCTGCTCCGGCTCGGCGTTGCACCAGGCCGGACGCGGCCCCTGGTGGACGCGCTGCTCGAGGTGCGTACCGACGACGTCGCCCGGCTGCTGCTGCGCGACCTCGGGCTCGACCGAGCGCTGAAGGCCCGGCTGCCGCTGCAGGCCGCGGCCGAGGCGTCGTTCACCGCGTCGACCAGGGTGGCGCTGTCCGGGGCCGGCCTGCTGCTGCTGGCGACAGCGCTGGTCTGCGCGGTGCTGCTCCGGCCGGAGCCGGCGCCCTGCATCCCCGGTGCTGAGGCCTGAGCCCGCGACTATCGGCGCGATGGCGACCTGGCCACACCAGCTTCGGCCGCAGGCAACCACAACGGCAACAAAAGGTGCGCCGCTCAGGCCGGGCTGGGCGCCGCCCCAGCGTGGCTGGCAGACAACGGCGTCCGCTCCCCTGCTGTTGTGGTCGCTCGGCGAGTCGATGCTGTCCCAGCTCGCGGGGGCCGACTCCCCGGTGATCGGCGACCCGGTGATCCACCGAAGCTCGGGCACCTCCACGAAGAGCACAACGGTGCCCCCGCTTGGGTAGATCACCGGTAGTGGCGCCGGGAAGCGCCCCGCGGCGGCCTCGCCGCAGCTGTCCCGACGTCCACGAGCTCAGCGGGCGCTGAGCTCATGGACGTGCTCGACGACCCGCGCGAGCACGTCGGGATCGGTCTCCGGCAGCACCCCATGGCCGAGGTTGAACACGTGCCCCTCGGCGGAGCGTCCCTCAGCCAGGATCCGCTCGGTTTCGCGGCGGACCACCTCGGTCGGCGCGAAGACCAACGTCGGGTCCAGGTTGCCCTGGACCGCCTTGCCGGGGCCGACCCGGCGTACGGCCTCATCCAGCGGCACCCGCCAGTCGACGCCGACGACGTCCGCGCCGGCCTGCCCCATGTCGTGGAGCAGCTCGCCCGTGCCGACCCCAAAGTGGATCCGCGGCACGTCAGCGACGCCGGCGAAGATCCGCGCGGAGTACGGCTGAACGAATCGCCGGTAGTCCTGCGCCGGCAGCGCGCCGACCCAAGAGTCGAACAGCTGCACTGCCGATGCGCCGGCATCGATCTGCACCCGCAGGAAGGCCAGGGTGATGTCGGCGAGGCGCTCCATCAGTCGGGCCCACAGCGCCGGCTCGCCGTACATCAGCGCCTTGGTGGTGCGTTGATCTTTGCTGGGGCCGCCTTCGACGAGGTAGCTGGCGAGCGTGAACGGCGCGCCGGCGAAGCCGATCAGCGGGGTCGCGCCGAGCTCACCGACAAGGCCGCGGACCGCCTCGGTGACCGCCGGCACGTCCTCGAGCAGCGGCAGCCGGTCGAGGTCGGCGGCGGTGCGAAACGGCTGCGCCACGACCGGCCCGACGCCCAGCACGATGTCGAGGTCGACCCCGACGGCCTTGAGGGGCACCACGATGTCGCTGAACAAGATCGCCGCGTCGACCCCGAACCGGCGGACCGGCTGCAGCGTGATCTCGGCGACCAGGTCCGGCCGGAAGCAGCTCTCGAGCATCGCGGTGCCTTCGCGCAGCGCGCGGTACTCCGGCAACGCCCGCCCGGCCTGCCGCATGAACCACACCGGTGTGTGCGGCACCGGCTCGCGTCGACAGGCCTTGAGGAACGCGCTGTCGTACGCCGGGGCGTGCGGCGCCGTGGCTTGGGTGGGTGAGGTGTCCGGGGTGCTCATCGCGGCAGATCGTGTCATGCGCGACAAGGCCGCTCCCCGGCGTGGCAACCCGGAACTGTCGGACCGGGGTGGCACGGTCGGTAGGTGACCACGACCGAGCAGTACCGCTGGTGCCCCGAGTGCCTCGACGAGCAGACGTTCCTCGCTCCCCCGTGTGACGACGGGCACGGCGAGCAGTGCCTTGACCTGGCCTGCGTCGAATGCGGCCACGCCATCACGGTGGGGGTCCTGCTCGTCGAGCACACCGAGTTCGTCGTTGCCGCCTGAGCAACGCCGACCGGTCGGCTGAGCGACGCGATCCACCACGCGCCGCCGGGCAGGCATACGCCGGCGGAGTTCGTTACCCGGGCTGGAGCCCGACCGCCTGCTCGACAGCGCGCCACATCAGCAGGTCAGCCGAGACTTCCCGGCCATGGTCGAGCGCGTGCCAGGTGGCACCCACGACAGCGGCCAGCGCCCCGGTCTGGTCCGCGGCTGCTTCCGGCCGCACGAGCAACGAGCCGTCCGGGCGCACCTCGACCAGGTCGACCGGGGCGTCGCTGAGCCGGTGCACGGGGCGGAGCAGTGCGCTCACGTCCGCCGCCACGTACGTGGGCCGACAGCTTCGCGGCACGAACGCCGCGTCCTGCAGCACGCTGATCCCCGACAGCACCAGCAGAGAGTCCAGACCGGCAGCGACCGCACCGGCGATGTCGGTGTCGAGCCGGTCACCGCAGGCGAGCGTGCCCGCTGGCGCAGCGCCCAGCCGGGCGCGCGCCAGGTCGTACAGCGCCGCGCCGGGCTTGCCGACCGCATACGGGGTGGCTCCCGTCGCCCGCCGGACGAGCTCGACGAGCGCGCCGTTGCCGGGCGCCAGGCCGCGGGCGGTCGGCAGCGTCATGTCGAGGTTCGTCGCCACCCACGGCAGACCCGCCTCGGCGAGATAGCCGACCTCAGCCAGCTCGGTCCAGGTCACCTGGGCACCGAGGCCCTGGACCACCGCCTCGACGCCGGTTGTGACGGCGGGAGCAGCCAGGTCCTCGACGCTGACCGGTGTCAGGCCTGCCTCCGCCAACGCCACGCTGACCCCGGGGCCGCCGACGGCGAGGACCCGACTGCCAGGGCGGAGCACCCCGGCCAGGTGCGCAGCCGCCGCCTGCGAGCTGGTCGCCACGGACCAAGGCCCCGCGCGGACACCGAGCTCGGACAGGTGCTGGGCCACCTCCTGCGGCGTGCGGGACGCGTTGTTCGTCGCGAAGACGATGCCGACGTCCGCGCTGAACTCATTGATCGTCTCGACGGCGCCGGGCACGGCAGCCGGGCCGCGGTAGACGACGCCGTCCAGATCGCAGATCAGACCCCGGTATCTCGCGACGAGCGAGCTGCTGTCGATGGTGCCCTCCTCGTGAGACCCCGGCTGCCACCCTGTCACGGTCGGGTGTGCCGGCCGCCCCGCGGGGGGCAGGCGATGCCCACGCGGGAGGTCGACGAGGTCACCCCCTGCGCCACCCGCCGGGTGGATGCCCCTCTGCCCAGCGCCCGGTGTGCTGAGCACCTGCCCGGACAGGAGAGGCGACACCGTGCTCACCGACCACTCGACCTTGACGCAATTCCTCATCGAGGAGCGCCGCCGCTATCCCGGCTCCTGCGGTGACCTCAACGCGCTCATCCTCGACGTGGCGCTCGCCTGCAAGGCGATTTCCCACCGGACCGCCTCGGGCGCGCTCACCGGGGTGCTGGGGCGAGCCGGCGCCGTCAACGTGCAGGGCGAAGACCAGCAGAAACTCGACGTCGTCGCCAATGACATCTTTCTGCGCGCCACCGAGTGGGGCGGGCAACTCGCGGGCCTGGCTTCGGAGGAGATGGAGGAGCACTACCCGATCCCGGAGCAATACCCGTGCGGCAAGTACCTGCTGACCTTCGATCCCCTGGATGGTTCGTCCAACATCGACGTCAACATCGCCGTCGGCAGCATCTTCTCGATCCTGCGAGCGCCGACTCCCGGCGAGCCCGCCTCGCCGGCGCACTTCCTGCAGCCGGGGACGGCGCAGGTCGCCGCTGGCTACGCGATCTACGGACCGTCAACCATGCTCGTGCTGACCGTCGGCACCGGCGTGCACATGTTCACCCTGGACCCCGACCTGGGCGAGTTCATGCTCACCCGCACCACGGTGCAGGTGCCCGAGGCGACCGCAGAGTACGCCGTGAATACGTCCAACCGGCGCTTCTGGGAGCCGCCGGTCCTGCGTTACATCGATGAGTGCCTCCAGGGCGTGAACGGCCCGCGGGAGAAGGACTTCAACATGCGCTGGGTGGCCTCCCTGGTCGCCGAGACCCATCGGATCCTCACCCGCGGTGGCGTCTTCCTCTACCCCCGAGACACCAAGGACGCCTCGAAGGCCGGTCGGCTTCGGTTGCTCTACGAGGCCAACCCGATCGCCTTCATCATCGAGCAGGCAGGGGGACTGGCCTCCACCGGCCGGGAGCGGGTGCTCGAGGTGGCGCCGGACCGCCTCCACCAGCGCATCGGCCTCATCTTCGGTTCCCGCGAAGAGGTCGAACGGATCGAGCGGTATCACACCGACGCGGCCGACCACACCGACAAAACCATTTCTGACGCCCCGTTCTACGGCCCCCGTGGCTTGTTCCGCACCGCCCCCTAGGAGGACCCTTGACTGCTCAGCACCCCGTCGTCGTCGTCACCGGGTCCTCCGGGGCGGGCACCACCTCCGTGATGCGCACCTTCGAGCAGATCTTCCGGCGGGAGAGCGTCAACGCCGCCTACGTCGAGGGCGACAGCTTCCACAATTACGACCGCACGGCCATGGCTGCGCAGATGGCCCAGGCCGCAGCGCAGGATGACCACACCTTCAGCCACTTCGGCCCGGAGTCAAACCTGTTCGAGCAGCTCGAGGAACTCTTCCGGTCATACGGCGAGACCGGCACCGGACGCGTCCGCAAGTACCTGCACGACACCGAGGAGGCGGCGCCGTACGGCCAGGAACCAGGCACCTTCACGCCCTGGGAGGACGTGCCCGCCGGGACGGACCTGCTGTTCTACGAGGGTCTGCACGGAGCCGTGGCAACCGACAAGGTGGACGTCGCGCAGCACGCCGACCTGCTGATCGGCGTTGTACCCGTCATCAATCTCGAGTGGACCCAGAAGCTGCACCGTGACCGGGCCAAGCGCGGCTACTCCACGGAGGCGGTCACCGAAACCATTCTGCGGCGGATGCACGACTACGTGCACTACATGTGTCCACAGTTCTCCCGCACGCACGTGAACTTCCAGCGGGTGCCGATGGTCGACACGTCCAACCCGTTCATCGCACGAACCATCCCGACCCTGGCCGAGTCGATGCTGGTGATCCGGTTTCAGAACCCGCGCGGGATCGACTTTCCCTACCTGCTGTCGATGCTGCCGGATTCGTTCATGTCGCGTCCGAACACGATCGTGTGTCCGGGCGGGACGATGGACCTGGCGATGCAGCTGATCTTCACGCCGATGCTGTGGCGCCTGCTGGAGCGGCGCAGCAAGATGCGCTGAGCGCAATCGGTCCCGGCGCCGGTCAGGACTGACGCTCAGGCATCCGGTCCCGGAACCAAGCGATGAGTTCGGGGGCGTCCAGGCCGCCGGTGACCAGCGTCGCGCCGGCCAGGTCGTCAGCCCGGGTGTAGTCGTTGTACGCCGCGACACAGCGCAGCCCGGCGCCGACCGCTGCGCGGACGCCGTTGGCGGAATCCTCGACCGCCACGGTCTGCTCAGCCGCGCAACCGGTGAGTTCCAGCACCCTGAGGTAGACCGCCGGGCTGGGCTTGAGTTCGGTCACCTCCGTCCCCGTCACCACCGTCCCGAAGCGCGGACCAAAGAGCCGGTCGAGCAGGGGCTCGACCCAGGCGCGCGTGCCGGTGGTCGCCACGTGCATCACGACGCCGGCCTGGTCGAGTTCGTCGAGGAGTCGGAGCACGCCGGGCCGCGCGGAGATGCGGCCGCTTTCGACCAGGTCGCGCATGATCTCGGTTTTGCGCCGGTGCAGGGCGGTGGCGAGCTCCCGCGCCTGTCCCGGCGTGCGCCCCTGACTCTCGAACCAGTGCGTCAGTCGCCTGCCGCCACCGGTGATGCGCAGCAGCGCGCCGTAGGTCCCGACGTCCCAGTGGTCAGCCAGCCCGGCCTGCTCGAACGCCGTGTTGAAGGCCACGCGGTGGCCGTCGCGCTCGCTGTCGACGAGCGTGCCGTCGACGTCGAACACGACGGTTTGGAGGGTGGCCATGTCATGCCCTGTCTCGTCGGTGCCGGCTCCACGGCGCCCAGGCCACCGGGATCGCGCCCGTCGCCCTCCCCGGATGCCGAGACTGAGCGGCCGGCACCATGTCGGCAGCGGTGGCGCGCGATAGATCGACGGTGGTCCGGTCGACGCCGACGGACGGCGCCGCGGCAGCACGCGGGGTGCCGGTCATCAGGCTGCCTGCGCGATGCTCGCGGCGGCGCGCAGCTGTTCCACGGCCGCTGCCTTCCCGCCCGGCTGGGCGCACATCCAGGAGCCGGAGATGAAGACGTCGGCGCTCGCGGCGGCGCCGCCGCCGATCGTGCGGTCGGTGATGCCGCCGTCGACCTCGAGCTGGACGGTCAGCCCGGACTCGTCGGTCAGCCGGCACAGGTGGGCGACCTTCGGCTCGACGGACGCGATGTAGGCCTGGCCGCCGAAACCCGGGTTGACCGTCATGACCAGCACCAGATCGGTCTCGGTCAGGACATGCTCGACGGCCTCGACCGGGGTGTGCGGGTTCAGGGCCACGCCGCTGCGCGAGCCGAGCTCGCGGATGCGGGCCAGGGTCCGGTGCAGGTGGGTGCACGTCTCGGCGTGCACGATGACCAGGTCGCAACCGGCGTCGACATACCGGGCGAGTAGCTCGTCGGGGTTGACCACCATGAGGCTTCGCCTCGAAGCCGACCGTGCTGTGCGGCCGCGCGGCGGCGATGACCTCCGGGCCGAACGTCAGGTTGGGTACGAAGACGCCGTCCATCACGTCCCACTGGATCCGGTCGACGCCCGCGTCGCACAGGGCACGCACCTCCGCACCGAGGCGGGCGAAGTCTGCGGGCAGGACGGAGGGCACGATGAGCGGCCTACGCGGTGGGGCCTCAATCATGGCGGGGCCTCTCTGGTCGGGTGGATCATCAGACCAGCCGGCAGGCAGCGGGGCACTCCCCCGCGTGAGTGGGGGGGAGGGTGAGATCCCCGGAGGCTGCCGGTCGGGCCGCCGCTGCTGATCAGTTTCCAGCGCCGGCTTGCCGTTGATGAGCATTACCCTCGCCGCATGCAGGTCTCGCCCGCAGCGCCCTTGCGCCTCGTGCTCGTCGACGACCACGAGATGGTCCTGCACGGGCTGCAGGCCATGCTCGGGCACTTCCCCGACCAGGTGCTGATCGTCGGACAGGCCACCGCCGCCGCCGCGGCGCTGGCGCTGGTCGCCGTGGAGCAGCCTGACGTGCTGCTCTGCGACGTGCGGCTCGGCAAGGACAGCGGCCTGGACCTCTGTCGGCAGGTCACGACGCAGCATCCGGCGGTCAAGGTCGTACTGCTCACGGTGTACGACGACGAGCACTACCTCTACCAAGCACTTCGTGTCGGGGCGTCCGGGTACATCCTCAAACGCATCGGCGGTCAGGAGCTGGTCTCCCACCTGCTCCGGGTCGGTGACGGCGAGACGGTCATTGACCACGGCCTGGCCGGTCGGGTGGCCCTGTCCGCCGCGCGCCTGAGCGCGGGTGAGTTCTGGCCCGGCGCACACCTCGGGCTCACCCAACGTGAGTCCGAGGTGCTCGAGCTGCTCGTTTCGGGCCATTCCAACAAGGGTGTCGCGAGCAAGCTGGTCGTGAGCGAGGACACCGTCAAGACGCACATCCGTGGGCTGTACCGCAAGCTCGGCGTCTCGGACCGGAGCGGAGCGACCTCGGTCGCTTTGCGGGAGGGCCTGTTCCGGTGACCGGGGTTTCGACTGCCGTCCCTGACGCCGCTGATCTGGCTGCCCGCCTGGGCGCCGACGGCGCCATCCTGTATGCGGTCGAGGACCGGGGCCTGACCGTCGCGGACGCCTGGCCGATACACCCGGCCGCCGGTGCGCTCCGGCTGCAGATCGGCTTCGGGGTGACGGGGCGTGTCGCACGGACAGGAGAGCCGCTCCTGCTTGTCGAGGACTCGCCGCGCAACGAGCTGCACCGGCAGCTGATGGGCGTCGAGCCCGCCCAGACCGTCGCGCGCATGTGCATCCCGCTGCCGGGCGTGGACGGCCTGCTCGCCTCCGGGGTCGTTGGCGTCCTCGCGGTCCACCGGCACCCACGGCACCCGTTCGACGCCGAGGATCTGGAGCGTGCACAGTCCTACGCCCCGCTGCTCGGCCTACGCCTGCACGCTCAGCAGCTGTGGCTGGCGGTCACCCGCCACAGGTCCGAGCGCGACCGCTTGATCAAGCACGCGATCGAGGCGCAGGAGGTCGAGCGGCGTCGTACGGCGAACGAACTCCACGACGGCGTCACCACGGCGCTGGCGTCGATGTCGTTCCACCTCTCCGCCGCGGACCTGACGATCGCCGAGGTGATGGACGGTCCGCCGGCTCAGGACCTCCTGGCGGTGGCAGCGCTGCAGCGGGCTCGTGCCGAGCTCGTCAGCGCAAGCGAACTGGCCGACCTGGCGTACAACCAGACCCGGGCCGCAATCTCGGGGCTGCACAGCCTGGTGCTGGGCGACCTGGGCCTCGTCGCCGCGATCGAGTCGCTGGTGCAGCAGGCCGCTCGCGGGGGTGTGACGGAGATCGACCTGGTCGTCGACCCGACGGCTCCGGTCGCGGACCTGCCTGACCACGCGGCCGCTGCGCTCTACCGCATCGCGCAGGAGGCACTCGCCAACGCGGTCAAGCACGCCGAGGCGCGACGGATCGTCCTGTCCCTGCGCCGGCTCGACGCTTCACTGGTCTTCGCATGCGCCGACGATGGCCGCGGCTTCGACCCCGCGGGGCAGATCGCCGCGCGTGCGGTGGGTCCCGACGGCGGGCAGCACTTCGGTCTCAGCTCGATCGCAGAGCGCTGCGCGATGATCGAGGCCTCGCTCAGGGTCGACTCGTGGCCGGGGCGGGGGACGACCGTGCTGGTCGAGCTCCCGTCCTGGAGCGACAGCGGGGACCGGTGATCCCGCCGACGGTGTTCAGCGTGCCGCAGCGGCGGCCTGGGCGCAGTTGTCGAGCAGCTGCTGTTGCGCGGCGACGACCCGGTCGGCGTCACCGGCCCAGGTGTGCAGGGAGGAGTTGACCAGAGCCCGGCCAAAGGAAAAGGTGACGTCCCACGGTCGGTCGCTGAGCTCCTTGAGAGCGGCGAGGTAGGCGCACGCGTCCTCGGTCGGGTGGCCGCCGGACAAGAACGCGATGCCAGGAACGGTCGCGGGGACGTGTTCGCGCAGGACCTGGTGTGTCGCTGCGGCGACCTCACCGGCCGGCGCCTTGGCGGCCCCCAGGCCGGGGGTGACGAAGTTTGGCTTGAGCACGATGCCGGTCAGGTCGACGCCGGCCTGCCCGAGCTCATCAAACAGTGCTGAGAGGGCGAGCGCCGAGGCGCGCGCCGACGCCGGCAGATCGTGGTCGCCGCTGCAGAGCACCTCGGGCTCGACGATCGGCACGATGCCGTGCTCCTGACACAGCGCGGCGTATCGCGCGAGCGCATGCCCATTCGCTCGGGCGGCGTAGCCGTTGACGGTGGCGACGTCGAAGACTGCCCGCCATTTGGCGAAGGCGGCGCCACGCGCGGCGTAATCGGCGAGCCGGCCCCCGAGACCGTCCAGGCCCTCGGTGACCAGCGCACCGCCCTGCCCGGGCAGCGGGGTGGTCCCGGTATCGACCTTGATCCCAGGCAGGGCTCCCAGCTCGCGCGCGGCGTCCGGGAACGGCCGACCATCAGCGAGCCGCTGGCCGAAGGTCTCATCGCTGAGAATGATTCCACTGACCGTCTCGGCAAGTCCCGGGGCCGTGAGGAGTAGTTCCCGGTAGTCACGGCGCGCCGTCTCGCTCGCCGCGATGCCCTGCGCCTCCAGCCGCTGTGACATGGTCCTGATCGACTCGTCAGCGGCGAGGATGCCCCGCCCGCCGTGGGTTAACTGCGCGGCGATGTGGGCGAGGGGGGCGGCGGGCACCGTGGTCGTCATGCGGATGAGGGTCGGGCGGCGGCGCACGTCGGTCTTCACCCGCTAGGGGGATGTCGGGTGTGGAACGCGACCTCCCCGGCCGCGCCGGGGTCGCAGACGTGTCGCACGAACAGCCGTGTCGCCGCGGTCGGCTCGACCGAGGTGCACAGGTGCCACGGGCGCTCCAGCGGCGTCCCGGCAACGCAGTAGGTCACGAGGGTGCCGCCGTCGAGGTCTGGGCGGGCTGCGCACTCATGCACCAGGGTCACCCCGAGCCCCTGCCGCGCGGCGGCGATCGCGGCGCCGGCGGTGCCCAGGGTGAGTAGCGGCGGCGCGGCCTGCAGCCGGTCGAGCAGGGCCAGCGCCGTCTCCCGGGTGCCGGAGCCACGCGCGGTGAGCAGCCAAGGCGTCGTCAGCGGGTCGACCGCGCTGCCCGGCCGCCCGACGAGTACCAGCCGGTTGGGGCGGCGGGCCCTGGTCACCAGACCGGAGGCCCGCGGGGGTCGACCGGCGAGCACGACGTCCACGGCGTGGTCGGCGAACAGCGCGAAGACCTCGTCGCGCGGCAGGACCGACAGGGACAGCTCGACGTGCGGGTGCTGCTCAGCGAAGGTAGCCATCAGCCGCGGCAGCAGGTACTCCCCGGCGGTGGCCACAGCGCCGATCCGGACCCGCCCGCGGTCAGCGTCGTGGAGCGCTCCAGCCGCCTCGGTGAGCAGGCCGAGCAGCTTCCGCGCGTAGCCCGCGAAGGTCTCGCCTGCGGTGGTGGGGGCGATGCCCCGGCCGGCCTTGTCGAACAGGCTTACTCCGAGGGCCTGCTCCAGCGCCCCCACCGCTGCCGACACCGCCGCCGGCGTCACATGCAGGGCGTCCGCTGCCGCCCGCACACTCCCGGTCTCGTGGACCGCGAGGAACGTCTGCAGCCGCGCCCAGGTCGCGGCGGTGGGAGGTCCCGAGGTCCCGGTCATCTGTCAACTGTTACCTGAACAGAAGGCGGCAAACAAGTGCTTGTCGTTGTTCGGTCCTTCCACCAGGGTTGGCTGGCCGTACATCGACCAACCGAAAGGGCCCGCAGTGACCGCCATCGAGGACAAGCAAAAAGATCGCTGGGACGCGGGCGTGCAGAGCTACGCCAGCATGGGCTACTGGAACCCCGACTACGTGCCGAAGGACACGGACGTACTGGCGGTCTTTCGCGTGACGCCTCAGGACGGGGTCGACCCGATCGAGGCCGCCGCCGCCGTAGCGGGCGAATCGTCCACCGCGACGTGGACCGTGGTGTGGACCGACCGGCTCACCGCCAACACCCACTACCAGGCCAAGGCGTACCGCCTCGACGAAGTGCCAGGCCGACCCGGGGAGTACTTCGCCTACATCGCCTATGACATCGATCTGTTCGAGGAAGGCTCGATCGCGAACCTCACCTCCTCGATCATCGGCAACGTCTTCGGCTTCAAGCCGCTCAAGGCGCTGCGCCTAGAGGACATGCGGATCCCGGTGGCCTACGTCAAGACCTTCCAAGGCCCGGCGCACGGCATCGTGATGGAGCGTGAGTTCCTCAACAAGTACGGGCGTCCGCTGCTCGGCGCGACCATCAAGCCCAAGCTCGGTCTGTCGGCGCGCAACTACGGACGCGTGGTCTACGAGGCCTGCAGGGGTGGTCTGGACTTCACCAAGGACGACGAGAACATCAACTCCCAGCCGTTCATGCGGTGGCGGGACCGTTTCCTGTTCGGCATGGAGGGCGTCAACAAGGCAATGGCCGAGACCGGCGAGGTGAAGGGCCATTACTTCAACGTCACGGCCGGAACGATGGAGGAGATGTACAACCGGGCGGAGTTCGCCAAGGAGATCGGCAGTGTCGTCGTCATGATTGATCTGACGGTCGGCTACACCGCGATCCAGTCGATGGCCAACTGGTCGCGCCAGAACGGCGTCCTGCTGCACCTGCACCGCGCCGGGCACGGCACGTACACCCGCCAGAAGACCCACGGCGTGAGCTTCCGGGTGATCGCCAAGTGGTGCCGCCTGATGGGCGTCGACCACGTGCACGCCGGCACTGTCGTGGGCAAGCTCGAGGGGGACCCAGCCACCACCCGGGGCTTCTACGACACGCTGCGCGAGGACAAGGTCCTGACGAATCCGGCAAACGGCATCTTCTTCGACCAGGACTGGGCGTCGATGCCGGGAGTCATGCCGGTCGCGTCCGGCGGCATCCACGCCGGGCAGATGCACCAGCTGCTGGACCTGTTCCAAGACGATGTCATCCTGCAGTTCGGCGGTGGCACGATCGGCCACCCACAC
>JAYUMN010000316.1:0-2115 GCA_043762595.1 Frankiales bacterium | reverse complement strand
CGTCGCAGCGCCCGACGCCCAGCACCCAGCGGCCAGCAGCCGGCACGGCCACCGGGCAGAAAAAACGCAAGGGACTCTTCGGGCGGGGCTGAGGCCCTGCCAACCGGGCAAACTGGTCAGAGCGCGTCAGCCGTTTCTGCGCCCGCAGAACCCACTTACCCGACGGCTGTGGCCCTCTTAAACCTAATTCGTACCTTTCGCGCCGGTCGTGCGACGGGGGAAGTGGACTGTCGTACGACGGGACACCAGCAGCCCCCGACTGTCGTACGACGGGACACCCGCGGCCCCCGACTTTCTTACGACGGGGCAAGTGGCCGGTCGGGCGACGGGGACCGCCCGCCCGAGCGCTGCTAGCGGGGCAGCCGAAGCAGCCCGGCCCGGGCATCGGCGGCTGCTCGCGCCGGCGACTCGGGAAGCTCGAACGACGGCTCCGGGTCGATCGCGGCTGCGATGGACCCACCGACCACGAGCGCTGCGTCGTCCGGCACCTGCCGCTTGAGTAGCGCCAGGGAGAGCGGGCCGAGCTCGTGGTGCCGCACCGATGTGCCCACCCGGCCGACCGGCCGACCATCGAGCACCACCTCCGACCCCACCTCCGGCAGCGACGAGTCCGACCCGTCGAGGTGCAGCAGCGCGAGCCGGCGCGGCGGCCGGCCGAGGTTGTGCACCCGCGCGACGGTCTCCTGACCGCGGTAGCAGCCCTTGTCGAGGTGGACCGCCGACCCGAGCCAGCCGACCTCGTGCGGCAGGGTGCGGTGGTCGGTGTCGACGCCGAGCCTTGGCCGGCGGGCCGCGACCCGCAGCGCTTCGAAAGCCAGCATCCCGGCCGGCTCGTCGACGACCGACCCGAGCGACCCGCGCGGCACGAAGCCGAATGTCCCGAAGCCGGTCGACTGGACGAGCCCCTCAGCGATCCCGGCAGCTGACCACACCACCGCCCACTGGTCGCTCACGTCGCTGACCTCGACGCGCAGCATGAACCGCATCCGGTCCAGGAACTCAAGCAATGCCCCGGCCGTCCCCGGCTCGACGTGCGCAAGCAGCTGTTCGCCGTCGTCAACGAGCTGCAGGTGGTGCTCGACGTGACCCTGCGGGCTCAGCACCAGCGTCTCGGTGGACCCGCCCGGCGCAAGCGCCGTGAGGTGCTGGCTCGTGAGGCTGTGCAGCCAGGAGCGCCGGTCGGGCCCGGCGATGCGTACGACGGGCCGGTGCGACATGTCGACGACGGCACCCTCAGCCAGCCGGCGCTGCTCGCGATAAGGATCGCCGTAGTGCCCGGCGACGCCCTCATCCGGCGGGTCGGCGGGCACGGCTCCTGGCCGGTCCAGCAGTGAGCTGCTCATACCCGGTGCAGCTACCTGACTCAGTCGGCTGTTCCCGCCGCGGCCGCGGTGCAGTCCCGGCAGCGTCCGAACAGCGCGAAGTGGCCAACGTCCACCGAGAACCCCTTCTCTCTCGCCAGCCGGGTCACGACGTTCGCGATCAGCGCGGCCGAGGCCTCCTCGACCTCCCCGCAGTCGCGGCAGACCAGGTGCACGTGGTCGTCGTCGCCGGCGACGCTGTAGGTCGGCGCCCCGTGACCGAGGTGGGTGTGCCGGACCAGGCCGAGCTCCTCAAGCAGCTCCAGGGTGCGGTAGACGGTCGAGATGTTCACCCCGGACGCCGTACGGCGTACGGCGGTGACGATCTCCTCGGGTGTGCCGTGACCGAGGGCGCCGACGGACTCAAGGACGAGCTGGCGCTGCGGCGTGAGCCGGTAACCCTTGGCCCGTAGCTCGGCCTGCCAGTCGGCGCCCGTCACCTCACTGCGACCCATGTGGTGAGGCTAACGTGCCAAGCCGTGCCTGACGCCGTCCTCATGCTGCTCGACGGGCACCGCCTCGTCGACCCGACCGCGCCACTGCTGCGCGCCGACGACCCGGGGGTGCTGCGCGGTGAATCGGTGTTCGAGACGCTCCGGATCGGCGCCGGTCGGCCCTATGTCCTGGCGGCCCACCTGGCCCGACTCGCCCTCAGTGCCGCCCGCCTGGCGATGGACCTGCCAGCCGGCTGGGCCGAGTTGGCCCTTGCCGCGACCCACGCGTGGGGGCAGCCGGACGGCGTCCTGCGCCTGGT
>JAYUMN010000315.1:0-4919 GCA_043762595.1 Frankiales bacterium | reverse complement strand
CGGCATCGCCGCACACACGGCGGTGACCTTGTCGGCGTCGAGTCCATGGGCCCAATGCCCAGGGAGGCGGCCCAACTGGTAGGCCCCCGGTCGCCTCTGGTTCGGCGGCGACGAGCGATGTCAGTCGAGAGCTGTGGGCCGTCGGAGCTGCCACCTACCGAAACCCGGCACCGGCAGGTCCGGGAGCACGGCCACAAAGTCCTTCTCGTGGCACGTCTCGTCGTACGCAGCAAGAGCTGCCCAGGTCGTCCATCTCTCGTACAGTAAAAGTTGGCCGCCGAGTCCCTGTCCGTGTGCAGGGTGGAGCGCAAGCAGCCGTCGTCGGCTTTGCTCGCCGCCACCATCTGGCACAACCTGGACTCCAGATCCTCCTCCTGCCCCGGGCTGGCCTGAAACAGCACGACGAGGGTGACCTCGCCGTCCTATGCCCTGCTCACGCTGCTCCCCCGGACGCGATGTGCTCGGCGACCCGCCACGCGTTGGCCATTATCGTCAGGGTGGGATTGGCACCCGTGGCTGTTGGGAAAGGCCCGCCGTCGACCACGTAGAGGTTGTCCACCTCGTGCGCTCGACACCACCGGTCCAGAACCGATGTCTCGGGGTCGTTACCCATCCGAGTTGTCCCGTGCTGGTGCGAGCAGTTGCCGGTTACCTTCTCGATGTAGACACGGTCGACGTCCTTGGCGCCCGCGGCCTCAAGGATCTCGGCGTTGCGATCGATGAGGAAACGGCCCTGCGCCAGATCGTTCTCGTGCGGGCGCAGCGTGATCCGGGCGACCGGTAGGCCCCACGAGTCGACCACATCGCCGTCGAGATCGACCCGGTTGTCGTGCTGGGGCATGTCGTGCACCACCATCGCTACGGCCATGCTGTGGTTGAAGTAGTCGCGGTCGACCCGCTTGGCTTCGGCGCCCCACGTCGGCCGCCCCGGCAGCCCCCAGTTGATGGGGAGCGGGATCCCGACACCGGCCGCAGCGATGTGCCCGCCGCCCACGAACCCCCGGCTCTCGTCGTGCTCGTAGAACTGGAAGCTACTGGCACTGACGTAGCCGCCGCCCGCCCACGCGTGGATCGGGTCGTCGAAGACCCCCACGGCGGCGCTGTACTCATGGAAGGTGACATTTCGGCCGACCAGGTCGCTGCCGTTAGCCAGACCGGTCGGGAAGCGCTTGGACTGCGAGAGGAGCAACAGGCGTGCGGACTCGACGGCTCCGCAGGCGAGGACGAAGACGTCGGCCCCCTGCCGGTGCACTGTGCCGTCCGCGTCCTCATACACCGCTGACCGGATCCGGCCGCGCTCGTCGACCTCCAGCTCCCGCACGTAGCAGTCGGCGCGCAGGTCGTAGCGGCCGGTAGCCACGGCATCGGGGACGAAGACGTTCAGAGCGCTGGACCGCGTGCCAGTCGGGTCACCGTGCTGCTGTGCGAAAGCGCTGACGACCGTCGCCGGCCTACCGTCGTAGGGATGGGACAGAGCCGCCTGCGGCGTCGGGAAGGAGTTCCAGCCGAGTGCAGCACATCCGGCGTGGAACTTCTCGGCGTAGCGCGACATCGGCATCGGCGCGCAGGGGTAGCCGCGGGTGCGCGCACCCTCGAACGCGTTGGCGCCCGCTCTGCCCGATACCCCGAAGGCCCACTCCACCCGGTCGTAGAAGGGCTCCAGCTCATCGTAGGAGATGGGCCAGTCCGTCAGTGTCGTGCCCTCGAGGTAACCCGCGACGCTGCGCAGCCGGAAGTCGTTGGGCGTGAAGCGGGGCAGCCACCCCTGCCAGTGCACGGTCCCACCACCGACCATCTGCGGCACGGGGCAGAACAGGTCGACTGTCGCTGTGTCCTCGGCGGAGTCGCGGACGGTGCGGGGGTTCAGCAGCGGGTCGGGCCACAGGTTATAGCGGTTCACATTTGCCAGCTCGTCGCCGCCGAATGTCTCCTTGGTCCGCCAGGGCCCGCGCTCCAGCCCGACGACCTGAAGGCCGGCCTCGGTGAGGACCTTCGCGGCCGCGGCGCCGGAGGCCCCCGCACCGATGATGCAGGCGTCGACACGTTCCTGGCGGCCGCCCGAGCTCGTGGTCATCGTGCTGGCTCCCCTCCGGGGTGCTCCCGGTTGTCGGCGAAGTAGTCGATGGTGCTGTAGCGGCCTTGGTGCACCTCGGCCAGGGAGGACGGGCCCGGGAAGCCGATGACGTCCCAGCCGACCCGGTCCCGGTTGCCGCCGTAGATGGGGTCGGAGTAAAAACCTTGACGGGTGTGGGCGACTAGCAGCTCGAAGAAATCCAGGTTCTGCTCGGAACTCGTCTGCTGCAATGCCGGCTCGGCGGGACCGCCGTAGTTGATGGTCCATGGCTGGGGTGCCTCAGTGGCGTCGGCCCCGGGACGCTCGATGGCCTGGAGGACATCGTCCTGCTGGGCCTCGGTGAGGTCAACGAAAGCCGCGCCGTACTGCTCATCGGCGACCCGGTCCAGCACCGCAATCCCGGCGACGTACTTGTCGCGCGAGCCCTGGACCCTGGTCATCCAGGCCGCTGCCTGTCGGCCGGTGAGGGTTTCGAACCCGCTCCCGTCCGGGCGCGCGTAGATGAATTCGATACCAGACAGGTAGCGATCGACGAAGTCCACCGTGCCTGCCTCCCGGGCGCCGGGCTGGTCGTCGGTCGGGATGATGCGCGCCATGGCCGCTTCGACGGTAGCTCTCTGGTGTGCGTCGAAGAAGGTGTCGGTGCCGGTCATGTCAGGCAACCAGAAGGGGTCGCAGCGTCCGGTGAGCGACGGCCAGGCCGGTCTCGATCCGGTCCTCCGTGCCGCCCCACACCGGGTCCTCGTGCTCGACGGAGAGCACCCCGTCGAAGCCGCCCTCGTACAGCGCGTCGACGACCCGCACCCAGTCCACCTGGCCGAGCCCGGGCACCCGGTAGCGCCACCACCCCACATCCCAAGGGTCCTCGCGACCAACCGCCTTGCCAGGGAAGCCGTACCGGTTGCGCCGCTCCGGGAAGACCTCGATGTCCTTGGCCTGCGCGTGGGCCACCCTGTCGATGTACGGCCGGACGGCGGCCACCGGGTCGATCCCCATCCACACCAGGTGTGACGGGTCGTAGTTGAGGTACAGCCCAAGGGAGAACATCCATTCCCACAGCTCGGGCGAGTAGGCGAGGTTCCCCGGGTAGCCGTCCGGGTGCCACCCCTCCATGACGCAGTTCTCGATGACGACCTTGACGCCTTTCTCGCCGGCGTGCTCGACGATCGGGGCGAACAGCCTCTCCGCCTCCCGCAGGTTTTCGGCCACGGTTTGGGTTGGGTCACGCCCGATGAACGTCCCCACGGTCGGGCAGCCCAGCAGCGCGGCGGCATCGATGGCCCTGACCACATGGGTATTGATGGCGTCCCGCTCAGCAGGGTTCGGGTGCAGGTTGTTGTCGTAGAACGCGAGCGACGACAGCGTCAGGCCGTGGGTCTCAAAAAGCACTTGGACTTGCTCGGCCCTGGCCTGGTCGATCTTCTCCACGTCGAGGTGGGTAGCCGTAAAGGGCCGGTCGCCGAGGTCGGGCCAGGCAGCGACCTCGAGGGCCTCGAACCCGTGCTCGGCCGCCCACGGGACGAGTTGGTCCAACGACCGATTCGGCAGGCAAGCTGTCAGCAATCCCAGCTTCATGCGGCGACCTCCACCCATGTCTCGTTCTGCGCGGACGTGATGACGGCCTCGGTGACAGCTGCCGCCCGGTGACCGTCCTCGAACGTCGGCAGACCGTCCGGCGTCCCACCACGAATCGTTTCGTAGACGTCGGCCACGAAGGCGTTGAAGCTGTCCTGGTAACCCTGCGGGTGGCCGGCAGGCAGCCGTGCGTACGAAGCGGCGCCAGCGAAAGTCAGGGTGTCCGGGCCACGCGGCACGACCGTATTCTCGCGGCGGCCACCCACCCAGAGCGAGTCCGGTATTTCTTGGTCAAAAACGTATGACGTGTCCGCGCCATCGAAGGAAAACCACAGCCGGTTCTTGCGACCGGGAGACACCTGGCTGACGACCACCGACCCGGTGGCACCGTGGTCCGTCTCGAACATCACGGCGGCCCCGTCCTCGGTTCCAACCGAGGACGTAAGGGCACCGCTGCCGCGCTCGGAGAAGGCCCGGGCGAAGCGCGCGGTCAGGCGGGTGATGCGATGACCTGTCGTGAACTCCATGAGGTCGCACCAATGGACGCCGATGTCACCGAACGCGCGCGACCCCCCGCCCAGGACGGGGTCGACGCGCCAGTTGGTCTCGTTGCTGCTGGAGAGCCAGTCCTGAAGGTAAGAGCCGTGCAGCAGCCACAGCCCAGCGCCTTCGGCGGCGGCAATGCGCCCGCGAGCCTCACGCACCGTGGGGTAGTAGCGATAGACGAACGGCACGGCGGCCACCACACCCGCCTCAAGGGCCGCCTCGCTGAGTCCGCGGGCCGCCTCCTCGCTGGTGGCGAGCGGTTTCTCGCAGACAACGTGCTTGCCGGCCTTGAGCGCGAGTTGGGCGAAGGCCACGTGGGTGTCGTTCGGGGTGCAGATGTGCACGACGTCGACGTCGTCGGCCTCGATTAGGGCCTCCGCGCTTTCGGCCGCAGCCTCCGCCCCCAGCCGGGAAGCGGCGACCCGGGCCGTTTCCGGCGTCGAGTCCGCCACTCGGCTGATCACTGCCCCGGTGGAACGCACCGCGTGGGCGTGCACACCGCCAATAAAGCCGGCGCCGATGATACCGGCACGGACCTTGTCGGCCACGTCGTCGCTCACTTCTTCCGGGCGAGTGCGACAGCCAGGATGATGATCCCGCCCCGAACCATCTGCTGCTCGCTGGACTCTAGCCCGGCGAGGACCAGGCCGTTGTTGATCAGCCCAATTAGCAGGGCACCGAACAACGTCCCGATGACCGAACCGGCCCCACCGAAAAGGCTCGT
>JAYUMN010000314.1:0-2061 GCA_043762595.1 Frankiales bacterium | reverse complement strand
CTGGCTAGCGTGCTGATCCGGACCAGCTGGGCCATCAACGGTGCGTCGGCAGTCGCCGTGACGCCCCGCTCGTAGCCGTGCGCCCAGCCGAGCACGTCGGCGACATAAGCGTCGGAGTGGTTGTAGTTGAAGATCGCACTCACCAGCTGGGGAGCAAGGGAGAGGTCGACCTCACCCGCACACAGGTAGCGGGCGGCGGCCAGCGCCGCATCGTCGACGTTCTGCGGGTCGCCGCCGGCCCCGTAAACCTGCCAGGAGCTGGGCAGGAACTGCATTGGACCAACCGCGCGGTCCCACACCGGGTCGGCGTCCAGCCGGCCACCGTCGGTGTCCGGGACCGTAGCCATGCCTGGCTGGCCGTCGAGGACGGGTCCGAAGATCGGGGGCACAGCAGATCCGTGCGCGTCGAGCCGGCCGCCTTCAGCGTGGGACGCCTCGATCTTGCCGATGCCCGCCAGCACCCACCAGCGAAGCTGGCAGCCGGGTTTGTCACGGGTCGTCGTCGCCTCCGCCCGCTGGTAGGCGGCCAGGACCCGGGCGGGGATACCGAGGTGATCGGGGCCGAGCACCGGGACGGTCGTACCGGCCTGCGAGCGTGGCGCTGCGTTGCGTGGTGCGGTGCCGTGCCCGATTGATCTGCTGGCGCCGATCGGCACGAGGCCGGTGGGTTTGGCCGGCGCGACCGCGCTGGGCAGGGCACCGGTGGCGCCGAGCAGATCGGTGTTGACGGGCAGTGCGCGGGGGACCGGCGCCCTCGCCGCCGGTGCGACAGCTGATGCGGTGAGGGCCGCGGTGAGCCCGCCGGCGGTCGCGAGACCGAGCACGCGGAGCGCGGACCGGTGCCGCAGGCGCCGCCAACTGCTGCCGTTGGGTTCGTGCGCAGACGGGTCGAGCTGCATCGAGGTCGCGCCTTCCGGGAGGTGACGACGCGCAGTGGACAACCCGCGCGGCTCGAACGCTAGGGAGCGAACCTCCGAGAAACCCTTGGTTCGGCGTCAGAACCTCTCGTCGGGCAGCCTGCGTCGGTCAGCGGGGGAATTCCAGGACGTGGTCGGCGGCTGCGAGCAGGCTCAGTGCGGTCTTGCGGGCGTTCGCCGGATCGAGGAACACCGTGACGGCCTCGGCCTGGAACATCAGGTCGTCCAGGTGCAGGATCACGCCGACCGGCGTGCGGACGACGCCGACGACCTCGACAGCCGTCGCGACATAGACGAGCGGCCCGTCGTCGCTGCACCGCAGCACCGTCGGGTCGTCATGCTCGAGGACGTACGCCATGGAATGAAGATCGCTCTGCGCGGCGGGCTGCGCAAGCCCCCCAAGGGTCGACCGGGACGCGACAAAGGTCGGACGTGGTGAGCGCGTTGTCACGGCGCACACTGTCGTCGCAGGGTGTCGATCACGGCTCAACCGTCGATGCAGGGCGAGGACGATCCCCGACTCGCCGGTGGCAGCCCGGGGGCCGTCGGCCGGGGCCAGACTGTCAGTCACGCAGCAGCAGAACGCCTGTGCGTTGCGGCATTTGGACGACTTCGCCAGTTGCGCTGCTCGGTGTGGGTGACGGTGAGGTAGCCCACGAGGATGAGGATCGAGCCCAAGAACAGGGCGCTGGTCAACAGGGTGCCGACGGCCGGCCCGCCGTCGCACCTGTCCTGGGACAGGTCGTCGCCGATCGACGCGCCGTGCGACTGGGTGAGGATGGAGGCGAATCAGAATGCCAGCACCGCGTTCGTGGTGTGTGCCGGGCGGGCGAGACAGCCGCGCGGGCTCCCAGGTCGTCGTGCAGGGCCGTGCTGACGGCGATGAGACCGGCGAAGAGCAGGGTTGAGCGCCAGGAGCCGACATCGAGCTTTTCGGCGGTCAGGTCCCCGGCGGTGGGGCCCAAGGGCGAAGGTGAACAAGTTGGCCAGCCGGTACCGGGTCTCGCGCCGTGGGTGAAGACGCTCTGGGTCGACAGGGCGCGCTCGCTCTCCGACCAGCCGCCGAAGACCAGCGTCAGCACGGTTGTGAAGGATCAGAAAGACACCGGGGTGGTCGGCCACGTTGTCGGTGCGAAGGGTGCCG
>JAYUMN010000313.1:0-6690 GCA_043762595.1 Frankiales bacterium | reverse complement strand
CGGACACCGACCTCGGTCGAGCCGGTGAAACCGACCTTCTGCACGAGATGCTGGTCAAGGGCCAGCGCCAGTGCGTCGTAGGTCGTGGGGCCGTCGGCGTGGACGGTGTTGAGCACGCCCGGGGGCAGGCCACCCGCGACGAACAGGCGGGTCAGCGCGTCCCCGAGGGCGGCGGCGTATTCGGCCGGCTTCCAGACGACGGCGTTGCCGCACAGCAGCGCCGGCACGAGGTACCACGAGGGCACCGCGACCGGGAAGTTGCCAGCGGTGATGATGCCGGCCACCCCGACCGGTACCCGGAAGGTGAACAGCTGCTTGTCGCGCATCTCCGACGGGACGGTCTGGCCGTAGAGCCGGCGGCCCTCGCCGAGGAAGAAGTCGCAGGTGTCGACGATTTCCTGCACCTCGCCGCGGGCCTCGGCCAGCGGCTTGCCGACCTCGCGGACGACGAGCCGGGCCAGCGCGTCGGCGTTGGCCTCGACGAGCCGGCCGATCTGGGCGATGACCCGGCCCCGGACCGGCGCGGGCGTGTCGGCCCAGGCCGGCTGCGCGGTGCTCGCGGCCCGGAAGGCGTCGACCAGCTGCTCGGTCGAGGCGAGCGACACCTCGGCCACGACGTCGGACAGCTGCGCCGGGTTGGTGGAGGTCATCGTGCCGGCGGCGCCGCGCACGAAGGCGCCGCCGATGAGGGAGTCGATCACGCCAGTGATCCAAGCACCCGGTCGAGCGCGGCGATGCCGGCTTCGAGCTCGTCGACACCGACCGTGAGCGCGGGCCGGAACCGCACACTGCGATTGCCACAGCCCAGCAGCAGGACGTGCTCGTCGTTGCGCAGCCGGGCCAGCACCAGGTCGCGCATGCCGCGGTCCGGCAGGGAGAACGCGCACATCAGCCCGCGCCCGCGCACCCCAGTGACCGCATCGTGGCGGTCGGCCAGGCCCTGCAGCAGATGCCACAGGTGGCCACCGGCGACCGCGGCCCGGGCGATCAGATCGTCGGCCTCGATCACCTCGAGAATCCGTCGGGCTCGCACCATGTCGGTCAGCGAACCGCCCCAAGTTGAGTTGATCCGCGATGAGACCCGGAACACGTTGTCGGGGACCTCATCGACCCGGCCACCGGCCATCACACCGCAGACCTGGGTCTTCTTGCCGAACGCCACGACGTCGGGCTGCACGCCCAGCTGCTGATAGGCCCACGCGGTGCCGGTCAGCCCGCAGCCGGTCTGCACCTCGTCGAGCACGAACAGCGCGTCGAATTCGCGGCAGAGCGCCTGCATGCCCTGCAGGAACTCCGGCCGGAAATGGTGGTCGCCGCCCTCGCCCTGGATCGGTTCCATGATGAAGCAGGCGATGTCGTGCCGGTGCTGCCGGAACGCGGCCCGCGCGGCAGCCAACGCCTCGTGCTCGCGTCGGACGACGTCGCCGTGGACCTCGGTGAGGTACGGCGCGGGGATCCGCGGCCAGCCAAAATGCGGGAAGCGGGCAACCTTGACCGGTTCGGTGTTGGTGAGCGACAGGGTGTAGCCGCTGCGGCCGTGGAACGCCTCCCGCAGGTGCAGCACCTTGGTCCCCAGCGAAGGGTCGATGCCGTGCGCCTCGTTCCACCGGCTCTTCCAGTCGAAGGCGACCTTCAGGGCGTTCTCGACGGCGAGCGCGCCCCCTTCGACGAAGAACAGGTGCGGCAGCGCCGGGTCGCCCAGCACCCTGGCGAACGTGTCGACGAAGCGGGCCATCGCGACGGTGTAGACGTCGCTGTTGCTGGGCTTGTTCAGCGCCGCCTCGAGCAGCTCGGCGCAAAAGACCGGGTCGTCGGCGAGCGCCGGGTGGTTCATCCCGAGCGCGCTGCTGGCGAAGAAGGTGAACAGGTCGAGGTACGCCGTGCCGTCGCGGGCGTCGACGAGCCGCGAACCACGGCTCGCGGCAACATCCAGGACGAACTCGAAGCCGTCGACGAGCAGATGCCGGGCGAGGGTGGCGTGCACATCGACCGGCCGGAGAAGCGCGGGAACAGTGGTCGTCATGGAGCCATGCTAGACGGCAGATGTGCGGCAGACCAGCATCCACACGGGCGATCCTCCCGGGTCACGGCGGCGGGTTAGCGTCGTGGGGGTGACCACCACGCTCTACCGTCGCGGCCGGGTGCGGTCCGCCACCGACCCGTTCGCCACCGCGCTGCTCGTCGACGGCGACACCGTCGTCTGGGTCGGCTCGGAGGACGCCGCCGACGCGATGACCGCGCAGCAGACGGTCGAGCTCGACGATGCCTGGCTGGCGCCCGCTTTCGTCGACGCGCACGTGCACGCCACCAGCACCGGGTTGGCCCTGACCGGGCTCGACCTGACCGGCAGCCCGTCCTTGGCGGCGGCCCTGCAGGCGGTCGAGCGGGCCTCCCGGGCGGCCCGCGGAGCCGTCCTGCTCGGCACCGGCTGGGACGACTCCGCCTGGCCGGAGCGGCGACCCCCGACCGCGGCCGAGCTCGACCGCGCGTCGTACGGCGGAGTCGTCTACCTGGCCCGGACCGACGTGCACTCAGCGGTCGCCAGCAGCGCCCTGCTGGCCGCCTGTCCCGAGGCCCGGGCCCTACCCGGCTATCTGTCGGACGGCCTGGTCCGCACCGCCGCGCACCACGCCGTCCGGGAAGCGGCCTACGCGGCGCTCACCCCCGCGCGGCGCCGGGCAGCGCAGCGGGCGATGCTCGACCGGGCTGCGTCGCTCGGCATCGCCTGCGTTCACGAGTGCGCCGGCCCGAGCATCTCCAGCGAGCAGGATCTGCTCGATCTGCTGGCGACCGAGCACGGCGTCGAGCGGGTCGGCTACTGGGGCGAGCTGGACGCCGTCGAGCGCGCTCGGGAGCTCGGCGCCGCCGGCGCCGGTGGGGACCTGTTCGCCGACGGCGCGCTTGGCAGCCACACCGCCTGCCTCATCGCTCCGTACGACGACGAGCCGACCAGCGGCCATCCCTACCTCGACGCCGAGCAGATCGGCCGGCACGTTGCGGCCTGCACCCGGGCCGGTCTCCAGGCAGGTTTCCACGCCATCGGCGACGCCGCCCTGCAGGCGGTCGTGGACGGTTTCGGCCGCGCCGCGCTCGAGGTCGGCGATCTGCGGGCGGCCCGGCACCGAATCGAACATGCCGAACTGATCACCGCTGCGCAGATCGGCGCGCTCGCGTCGTACGGCGTGGTGGCCAGCGTCCAGCCGGCCTTCGACGCGCGCTGGGGCGGACCGGACGGCGCCTACGCCGCGCGACTGGGGCCGGCGCGGGCCGCCAGGCTCAACCCGTTCGCCGCAATGGCCGCCGCCGGCGTGGTGCTCGCCCTCGGCAGCGACAGCCCAGTGACACCGCTGGACCCGTGGGGGACGCTGCGGGCGGCCGTGCTGCACCGCACACCCGGCAGTGGCCTGTCGGCCCGGGCGGCCTTCTCCGCCCACACCCGCGGCGGCTGGCGGGCGGCCCGGCGCGACGGCGAGGGCGAGCTCGCGCCCGGCTCGCCGGCGACGTTCGCGATCTGGGCTGTCGAGGGCGAGCTGGTCGTCCAGACCCCCGACGAGCGGGTCGCCGGCTGGTCGACCGACCCGCGCGCGGGCGTCGCCGGCCTGCCCGATCTGTCCGGTCCCGACCCGCGGTGCGTCGCGACCGTGGTCGGTGGCCGAGTGGTGTACGACGGGCAAATTGGTGATGTCACAGCGCACCCGGTCTGACCTGCGGCGATAGCGCATCGGTGCAGGTCAGGGGCTGGTTGACAGCTCCTGCGAGCCAGTCGCTAGCCTGCGGTCTGCACGTGGACGACCGGTGCACGACTTGGTCGCCCGCCATAGGACCTGAGGCACCCGGACGGCGTTCCGGCGTTCCATCCTCAGGTCGGTTCGGGTGGGTGATCGGGGGCCTTCACGGGCCGGTGCCTCGGCAGGGATCCAGGCCCGGGCGGGGGCCCGGTGGACCAGTAGACAACGGCACGCCGGCGGCAACCAGCCGCTTGTGGGTCGGTCCGAAGGTGTCACCGGGCCCCGCGCTCGCGGTCCGATGCAGACTGCTCGGTGTGGACACCGAGACGGTCGAGAACCAGCCGATCGTGCAGCGCCCGGTCGTCCCGGCACCTCCCGACAGGGCGGGCCTGCGGCTGGCCGGTGCGGTCCTGGCCGGGGCTGCCCTCGAGCTGGCCTTCCCCCCGGTCGGGCTGTGGGCGCTCGCCCCGGTCGGCGCCGGACTGCTGGCGTTGGCCTGCCGGCACCAGTCGTTGCTCCGGGGCGGCCTGCTCGGCCTGCTCACCGGGCTGGCTCTGTTCGTCCCACTGCTGCACTGGACCGGGGCCGTCGCCGGGCCCGCGGCCTGGCTGGCGGTCGCCTTCATCGAGGCCCTGCCGATGGCGCTGCTCGGCGCCGCCCTCGCCGCCGTCTCCCGGCTCGCCGGCTGGCCGGTCTGGTCGGCGCTGCTCTGGGTGGGGGAGGAGGCGCTGCGCGACCGGGCCCCGTTCGGCGGCTTCCCATGGGGGCGGCTGGCCTTCAGTCAGGGCCACACCTTGCTGACGCCGCTCGCCGCGCTCGGCGGCGCCCCGCTGGTCACCTGCGCGGTCGCGCTGGTCGGCGGAGGGCTCGCCCTGCTGCTCACCCGGCCACCGGGGCGGTCCCTGTGCTGGCTGCTGCCGGCCGCTGCGCTGCTGCTCGCGGCGCCGCTGGTGCCCGTGCCGACCGGGGGCCGGCCTGCGACCGTCGCCATCGTCCAGGGCAACGTGCCCCGGCTGGGCCTCGGGTTCAACGCCCAGCGGTCCGCCGTGCTCGACAACCACGCCGCAGCCACCCACCAGTTAGCCGCCGACGTCCGGGCCGGCCGGACCGGCCTGCCGGAGCTGGTCGTCTGGCCGGAGAACGCCTCCGACCTCGATCCCTACACCGACCCAGCCGCTCGGCAGCGGATCGACAGCGCCGTCCGCGACATCGGGGTGCCGGTCCTGGTCGGCGCGGTCGTCGACGCCCCGCGCGGGCAGGTGCTGAACCGGGGGATCGTCTGGGACCCGGTGACCGGCCCCGGCGCGACGTACGACAAACGCCATCCGGTGCCGTTCGGGGAGTACATCCCGCTGCGCGGGCTAGTCCGGCACCTCAGCGACAAGGTCAACCTGGTCGCCCGTGACTTCGCCGCCGGCAAGCGCCCGGGGGTCCTGCAGGTCGGCCAGGTGCGGGTCGGTGACGTCATCTGCTTCGAGGTCGCCTACGACGGGCTCGTGCGCGACGTCGTGACCGGAGGGGGCAGGCTGCTCGTCGTGCAGACCAACAACGCGACGTTCGGCCGCAGCGGCCAGACCAGCCAGCAGCTGGCGATGAGCCGGCTGCGGGCCGTCGAGCACGGCCGCGCGGTCCTGGTCGCCGCGACCAGCGGCGTCTCAGCTGTCATCTCACCCGACGGCTCCCTGCAGCAGCGGTCCGGCATCTTCACCCGGGCGCTGCTGGTGGCGCAGGTCCCCATCCGCAGCGGCACGACCGTGGCCACCCGCCTCGGCGCCCTCCCCGAGCTGCTGCTGGCCCTTTGCGGCGCGGCGGCGCTCGTCGTCGCCGTGGGGCGGCGTCGATGAGCCTGGGCCGGGTGCTGGTCATCGTCCCGACCTACAACGAGCGGGATAACCTCGAGCTCATCGCCAGCCGGCTGCACGCCGCCGTGTCGACCGCCGAGCTGCTCGTCGTCGACGACAACAGCCCGGACGGCACCGGCCAGATCGCCGACAACCTGGCGGCGGCACATCCCTGGGCGCAGGTGCTGCACCGGACCGGCAAGCAGGGCCTCGGCGCGGCGTACATCGCCGGCTTCGGTTGGGCCCAGGAGCGGGGCTACGACGTCGTCGTCGAGATGGACGCCGACGGCTCGCACGCGCCGGAGCAGCTGCCCGAGCTGCTGTCGGCGCTCGAGCGCGCCGATGTCGTGCTCGGCAGCCGGTGGGTGTCCGGGGGAGCGGTGGTCAACTGGCCGCGCTCGCGGGAGCTGCTCTCGCGCGGCGGCAACGCCTACACCCGGCTCATGCTCGGACTGCCGCTGGCGGACGCGACCGGCGGCTACCGCGCCTACCGTCGACCGGTCCTTGACACGCTGCTCACCGGCGAGATCGCATCGCAGGGCTACTGCTTCCAGGTCGACCTGGTCTGGCAGGCCTGGCGGGCCGGTTACCGCGTCGTCGAGGTGCCGATCACCTTCGTCGAACGCGAACGCGGCGAGTCCAAGATGAGCCGTTCCATCGTCGCCGAGGCGCTCTGGCGGGTCACCGTCTGGGGGCTCCGCTCGCGCCGGTCCAAGCGCACCACTCAACGGTCGTGATGCCGATGCTGCTGGTGTTGGTGTTCCTGGTCGTGCCCGTCGTCGAGCTGTCCGTCATCGTCACGGTCGGACAGTCGATCGGCGTGCTGCCGACCATCGGGCTGCTGCTCGCCGACGCGCTCCTCGGCGCGGCGCTGTTCCGCCATGAGGGACGGCGCGCCTGGCGGGCCTTGCGGGTCGCGCTGAACGAGAGCGGGTGCCCGGCCGGGAGGTCGCCGACGGCGCGCTGGTGGTGCTCGGTGGGGCGCTGCTGTTGACGCCAGGTTTTGTCACCGACGTGTTCGGGGTGCTGTGCCTGCTGCCGCCGACCAGAGCGGTGCTGCGCCGATTGCTCACTGGGATGGCCACCAGAGAGCTGCTCGGTGGCCCGGCACCGCCACGCTC